>DASPMT010000410.1:0-16261 GCA_035626935.1 Phycisphaerales bacterium
CACCCGCCCCCGCCCCCGCCCCCGCCCCCCCCTCCCCTCTTCCTTCACGTTCACATTCACGTTCTCTATTCGCCTTTCACCTTGTCCCCCCTCCCCTTCCCTCCTCGCCCGCCCCTCTCCCTCGTGTCCCCCTCGTGACTCATCGCTCATCACTCATACCTCACCGCCCCGGAGGCGGATCGGCAAAGTGCAGCTTCCCCGGCAACGGGTTCACCGGCAGCGGCCGAGCCGCCGCCTCCACCGGCAGCCGCGCGTTCCACGACAGCGTCGAGTACACCTCCTCCAGAAACGTGTACGCCGTCTCCCGCTCCGCCGGCATCCGCAGCACGTGCGGCACCGCCCCCAGCGCCACGTTCGCCGCCGAGAGCTGGTACTTGATCGACGTCAGCCGCTCGACCCGCGCCTGCCGCGCCGGCGGCTCGGCCGCAAGCGCAGCCTTCAGCTGATCGTCAAGCACCCCCTGCACCTCCCGCGAAGCCTCCCGCACCTGATCGTGCCGCGACACCGCGCACCCGCCCCCCGTAACCCCCCAGATGCAAGCGAACAGGCAGAGCAGCAGCGTCAGTGGTCGTGGCATGGTGTACGGTAGCGGGAGCCATGGACGCGGAACGATCAGCGACTCAGCACCCACGATTTCCAGCCTTTCCCTTCGTTTGATCAACTCCATTTGTCGGTCGGTGCCACGGGTACGAACACGTGGGGCCGGATGTCACGTTCCTTTGGTTTGACGCGGGGCCGAGTCGATCGTCAGGTGCACGAGAGCCTGGCGGATGTGATCAACCTTGCTGACTTCACTTGTCATTACCCTCCCCCCGTGAACGCCGCCCGCCTGCTCCCATCCCGCGCCGTTGCCTCCGCCGTCGGTGGGGGCGAGATGCAAGGCGGATGGTGGGAGTGGCGCAAGCCTTGGATCGCCGTGCCTTTCGTCCTCATCCTGCTCGCCGCGCTGCTGGCGGCGGTCGTGCTCGTCTGCTGGCTGATCCGGGCAGCGGGTGCGATGCTCTTCCCGTCGCTCGCGGCCGTGCCGCTCGCCGGCTTCGTGGGTGTGCTGGGAGGGATCGGCTTGCTCCTGCACATCTGGTGGCCGCAAGGGCGGGGGCGAAGAAGCGGCCGCCGCGGCGGGCGGTGGCGGATGAGAAGCGAGCGCCAGCCCATGTGGGTGCGCGTCGGCGCGACGTTGGGCGCCCTGCTCGTCCTGTTCAACGGTGTGGTCGCAGCCCTTGACGCGATGACGTGAGCGAGCCTGGCCGGCCCGTGTGCGACGACTCAGTACTCGCGCCGGGATCGGGCGGTGCGCCCGCGCTGCCGTCATCCCGCGCCCACCGCTCCATAGAGCGATCAGTCAACCCACTACGCTCTCCCAAACCAGGAGGCACGCCCACATGCAGCGCTCCGCACGCCCAGGCTCCGGCGCGTGCGGATGCGCGGCAATGGTGCCCGCGCTTAGGCAGGTGTGAAGTACGCCCGAGCGGCTCGTTTCTAGATGGCGCTGCCCGTCTCGCTGGGCTTGGTCGGCGGCGCAGCACCGAAGCACTGCGCGGCATACTTGCCCATCGGCTCGGGGAGCAGATCCTGCGGGTGGTCACCCCCGAAGGTCATCCACTTGCTGTTGCCATGGATGACGACCGTGTCAATCTGGCGGCGCGATGGAACTTCGAAGAGGACCAGACGCACGGAGATCGCGTCGAGCTTGCCCGACCACTCGGTGGCCCGGTCTTCCCAGTTCATGATCGTGGGCTCAATGTAGTGCGTGAACCCGCCACTGGCCGCGCTTGCCATCCCGGCGTCGTGCGTCTGGGGAGCCGACCCGCAGTCGGCACGCATCGTGTAGGGGACGAAGGCTGTCACGATCGCCTTCGCCGTGGCCGAGCCAGAGCCCTTGCCGATGTGGCCTTGGTACGAGCCGTCCTCCGGGACCGACACGTAGACCGAGCACGCGCCCTTGGTGAGCTGCGGTGCCGCGCTCCCTTCCAGGCGGTCCGACCTGTAGCTGCTCGTGCAGCCGACCATCGCGAGTGACAGGCACAGCATGATCGCAAGTGATTTCATAGGCGGTGCTCCTGGGCGCGAGCTTACCAGACGGCCCCCGGGTGTTACATGATCCCCGTTGCCTTCGCCCCCGTGCCACTGACCGGCGGGGAGCGATGGCCGATACCGGCGGGATGAGCCGGGCGACCGCCATGCTGGCGCGCGGTGCGATCGTCGGTCAGTGTGCCTTGATGCCTTTCGGTCTTCCTCCGGCGGTCGCGGGATGCAGGGCACCGGTGGCCGCGCTGGGTCATCAGTGTGCCTTAAGCGGGGGTGCGGGGGGCGGCCAGCCCCGGCATTCGGCAGCCTTCAAGGCGTGTCTTTTGGGTGAGCCGGCGGACCCCCGGCAGCTCGCGGTCGCTCGGGGCGGCACCCCACCAAAAATTACCAAACAAAACCCTTGCACGCCCCCCCGTTCCTGATGTATACTTCGATCCAAAGCCGCCCCGGAGCGCACCCGCGTTCCCGGCTCGCCAGCGGGGGGGGACCCAACCCCGCGACAACCCGACTCCGTTCCCCCACCAAGCCGCCCGCCGCGCTGTGCCTTGTGCCCATTGCCCATCACTCATCAGTCCCTTCTCCCTCCCCTCCCCTTCGCGTTCACTTTCACTTTCACTTTGTCCCTCTCCCCCTTCGCCTGTCTCCCCCTCGTTCCTCGTAACTCGTCGCTCGTTCCTTCCCCCGGAGGCCCGATGATCTCCACCCCCGACCAAGCCGCCGCCATCGACGAAGCACTCGGCATCGACCCCGCCGACTTCCCCGATATCTCCGAGGCGGAGTTCACGCGCCGTTTCAACGCCATGCTCCGAATCGCCAAGCTCAACGCGCTCCTCACCATCAACGAGCTTTGCGACCCCGCCATCGCGGCGGCGCGCGCCAAGGCGCACGACCCCGGCGATGCGCTCACGCCCGCCCAGGCCTGGGACGCCCGCCTCCGCGAAGCGCGAGCGGCCAAGCCACCCGCCGATCCCGACCGCCTCCGCCGCGTCATTCAGGACCGCTCGCTCCGATACCGCTCCGCCGCGCTCGCGCTCAGGCAGCCGTTCCTCAAAGACGCCGCCGACACCCCTCCCGACCCAAAGCGCCGCGCCGATGAGGAAGCGGCCGACACGCCCTCACACCTTCCCGCATTCGGGGCACGCAGCGCCGGCCGCCAGCCCGGCACGGGAGTAGCCGCAGGCGCTGCAGCGACCCGGGTTCGCCCGCCGCGCACCGACGATCAGCCCGTGGCTGTACGCCGCGGCCACGATCGCGGGCACGGCGATGAGCCAGAGCGGCAGCGCCAGGCCGTGGCTGTAACGCGCAGGCCCGCTCATCATCGCGACCCGGTATGGACGCCACGCGAGGCTGACACTATCGCCGTACGCGCGGTGACCGGTCAGGCGCAGCCCCGGCCCAGGCTGCCCCCCCGCCGGCCTGCCGCCGCTCCCGCGTTCAGTCCACTCCGCCAACAGCAGGCCCTGCCCGATGCGTACCGCATACGCATCGCCGCCCGCCAGGCGCCACTCAACCCCCGCATTCCACACGCGGCTTGACACCGCCATCAACCCCCCCGCGATCACCGCAACAACCAGCGCGACCGCGCGCACCCGCCGGGCCGTCACCCACCGCACCCTGCGTTTGCCGCGTGCACCAGTCCCATCCATCCCCGAGCGTAGCGAACCAACCCCCGCTCTCCGCGGCCGCGGCGAGCGGCACAGGCCACCGGAAGAGGGCTACGCACGTCGCCCGCCTGAAGGTTCCAATCGCCCGGGAGCCGCTCCCAGGTCGGCACAATGAACCCCATCTCACCGCCTTGCACGGAAACATCTCCAATTGCTTCGCATCCACAGGAGGGCGCGCTGCGCCCGTACTCCATGGCGGATGAGAACACATTCAGGCAGCAGGTCTTCGAACGCCTCAAGCTCGCCCTCGGCGAGCCCGAGACTTCGCGCGTCCAGGCCGGCGAGCTCTACCGTTGGACCCTCCCGCGCCCCTACGACGTCAACATGTACGTCACAATGGACTCGCCGGAGTTCAAAGACCTCGCCCACATCATGGTCTCCGACGGGCCCCGCTTTCAGTCAAAGCCGCTCGTCTCGTTCATCGTCTACACGCTCGAAGAGGCCGACGACCTCGTCGAACGCATCGTGAAGCAATGGGAGTTGCGCCCGCCGCGCTAGCTCAAGAAAAGATGGGAGGCGGAAAGGCTCGATGGCGGCGGACACGATACGGATACTCACAGTCGATGGAGACCTGGCGACCGCCGCGGAGGTGGAGTTCGCGCTCGAGCTGGACGACCGGTTCAAGCTTGTCGGCCACCTGGCCAGCGACGAGCGTCTGTGCGAGGCCATCCGCACCCGCGAGCCGCACATCGTGCTGGTCATGATGAGCGAAGACCCGGCAGACGGCAAGGGAGAGGAGCAAGCCCGGGCGCTCCTGCAGCGCGTGCTCGCCGCGATCGGCGACAGCCCGGAGCCGCGCGTGATCGCGCTGGTCGAACGCGACACGCCCGACAGCCGCTCGCTGGTCCTCGACGGCGGTGCGTGGGGCATGGTCGTCAAGAGCGCCAGGCCGGGCGGCGAACCGGCGGCCGCCCGCAGCGCAGGAAGGGCAGGCCCCGGGGCCTCCACGTTCGGGCCTTCGCTGCGCAACGCGCTGGTGGCCGTCTCCCAGGGCCGCGTGGCGTTTCCATGAGCCGCCGCGCGCACAGCGCCGAGCCGCGCCACCGCACCATGAACGAAAAAGGGCCGCGCCCCGCGGCGCGGCCCCCAAGGGGCACTCACTCACCTGCCGCTTCCGCAAGGCGTCCACACCACGCCTCCCCCGATGCAGCCCCCTTACGGGCAACCGGCGAAGAACTGATCGATGAACACGACGAAGTCGTTGTTGTTGAACTGCCCGTCCGCGCCCGGCTGCCCACCCGTGCTGCCCCGGTCGGCACGCGCGTCGGAGGCGAAGAAGAGGTCGATGAAGACGATGAAGTCGTTGTTGTTCAGCTGCCCGTCGGCGCCCGACTGCCCGCCCGTCGAGCCAAGGTCCGCCGCGCACGGCGGCGGCGTCACGACCGTCTGGTTCAGGTACACGCCCATCGTGTTCGCGTCGCGGTTCGTCACCGTCAGGTCCAGCGACCCGTTGCCGTCGAAGTCGCCCGCGGCCACGAAGTCCGGGTGCCCGCCCGTCGCCAGCGGCGTGCCGACAAGCTGCAGGTTCCCGCCGCCGGTGTTCCGCAGGATCGCCAGCGAGGCGCCCGTCACGTTGACCGTCGCGACGTCGAGGTCGCCGTCGCCGTCAAGGTCCTCAGCCAGCAGCGCGCCCGGGTCGATGCCGCCGGTGAAGAAGTTGAACGGGTCGCTGAGCGTGCCGGTCCCGTTGTTCCGCCACACCGTGACGAAGTTGTTGTTGAGGATGTCGTCGCTGTTGGTGACGAGCAGGTCGTTGTCGCCGTCGCCGTCGATGTCGGCGTTGATCACGCCCTCGGGGCGCACCTGGCCACCCTGGAACAGGTCCACCGGGTTGCCGAACGTGCCGTTGCCGTTGTTGCGGTACACGCGCACGAGCCGCTCGTCGTGGATCGCGAACGCGAGCTCCGGCCGGCCGTCGCCCGTCAGGTCGCCCAGCGTGCTGGTGCGCAGGTCCTCTCCGCCCGCGAGCGTGAAGGTGGTGAACGTCGTGCCGCCGACGCCGCCGGTGTTGACGACGATCGTGGCGGTACCGTCCACATCGTCCACGCGGTTGACCAGCGAGAAGTCCGTGTCGCCGTCGCCGTCGATGTCGGCCGCGGAAAGGCCCTGCGCGCCAGGCCCGACGTTGACGCTGGCGCTCTGCGTGAAGGTGCCCGATCCGTTGTTGAGGTAGATCCGGAGGGTGTTGACACCCTGCGTCACCACGATCAGGTCGAGGTCCCCGTCGGCGTCCCAGTCCATCGAGGCGATGTCCTGCGGGCCCGTCCCGTTGCCCGTGTTGAAGCCCCACGCCGTGCCGGGCTGGAACGTGCCGTTCCCGTTGTTGCGGAGGATCGAGACCCGGTCGGGATTATCGGTGGTCGCGGCGATGTCGATGTCGCCGTCGCGGTCGAAGTCGCCCAGCGCGCAGATCGTCGGACGGATCGGCGCGGCGTAGTTCACGGCGTTGGCGAAATCGGTCGCGGCGGCCGTGCCGGCCAGCGCGGCCAGCGTGAGGGCTGCAAGAGCGGTCTTGGTGGATGTCATGGGAAGCTCCAGGAAAGTGCCGGTTGCCCGGCCGCAAAGGCACGGACGGGACAGGAACCGGCGGACGAGCACCCATGCGGCAACCTCCGTCGGCCTCTGTCACATGGAAACCAGCAAGACCACAGAAGTGGGGGTGTACGCCGCGCGCGACAGTGTAAAGCGGTGCTCAGCCGCTGTTCACGGGCCCCGCACCGTGCGCGTGCATACCGCGGATGTCATGATGCAGACACTCGTGCCCATCGCGATGGTGACCCTCTTGCTGGTCGAATCGGCCTTCGTCTACCACAGCAAGAACCAGTGGCCGCAGAAGTAGCTCGGCGCGACCCTTTCGTTGCTCCCTTTCAGAGCGGGGCGGCCGGGTCAGTTGGATCGGTGCTCGCGTCAGCCTCCGACGATGCCGTGATCGGTGTTGAGGTCGATCGGCTTCCCCGTCGCGACCGACTTGATCAGGCTGATCATGTACGACGTGCTGGAGGGGCCGTCCCAGTACTCCGCCGACTCGACGCGCACGCACACGAGCGTGAGGTTCGGGTCCTCCGGCCCGCCCGGCCACCACGCCTTGGCGTGCACATTCCACAGTTCCTTCGCCTTGTCCGGGTTGCGCTCGCAGGTGGCCATGCCGTGGACGACGATGTAGCGGTTCTTGTCCGGCGCGGCGTAGGTCAGCGCGACGCGGTGCTCCGCGTTGATCTGGTGCACCTTTGCGCTCCTGGTGTCGGACATGAACCACAGTTCGCCGGTGAACGCGCCCGGGTCCACCTCCTGCGTGTACATCGGCCGGATGTGCGGGCGAGCAGGGTCGGAAGGATCGAATGTCGTGAGCATCGCGACCCGCACACCCTTGATCAGGTCGGCGACCTTCCGGTAGTCGACGCTGCGGTCTGCCTCGCCGTAGTTGAGCTGGTTGCCGGTAGGCGTTCCGGAGCTGCGCCGCATCGGCGTCGGCTCGGCCGGCCGCATCGACGAGCCCGTGTCCTGGCCGGCCGGCGCGGTGCCGGTGAAAGGCCGCACCGGGTGGTTGGCGGGCGGTGCGTCGGCGGGTGTGTGGTTGGTGACGATGTCGCGTTGCGGGGTAGCCATACCTGTTCAGCGAAACGCCCCGGTAAGCGGCGCGTGAAAGCAGACGCCGCCCCGGGGCCACCCTGTGTTTGCGCTGTGTCCGCGGACGCCAGAGCGTTACCGCGGCGGGTTGTCCGGCCGGCGGTCGCGCGCCGGCCGATCGGGGGCCGGGTAGCGGCGCTGGTTGCCCGCCTCGCCGCCCGTCTCGCGGTCGAACCCGACCACACCCTCCGCGGCCCAGGCGACGGCCTCGCGCGCCTCGGGGAGCACCGCGCCGAGCCCGAAGAACTCGTGGGTGACGCCGGCGAAGCGCCGCTGCCGAACCGGGACGCCCGAACTGCGGAGGGCGTCGCCGTACATCTCGCCGTCGCTGCAGAGTGGGTCGATCTCGGCGAGCACGATCGTCGTGGGGGGGAGGCCGCTGTGGTCGGGCGCGTAGAGCGGGAACATCCGCCAGTCGGGCGCCGGCGCGTCGGGAGCGCGGGTCTTCATCGTCGGCGGCGGCGCGTCGTCGGTACGGGCGTCGGTCTTCTCGGCGGCGCTCTGGGCGTAGTGACCGAGGAACCAGGTCATCATCGCGCGGTTGAGGGGCTTGGCGTTCGCGTAGGTCCGCGCGCTGGGCGTGTCGAGCGAGTCCTGCACGACGGGGTAGATCAGGAGCTGGTGCGTGGGCATCTGGAAGCGCATCGTCTTGGCCGAGAGGCAGACGACGGCCGCGAGGTTGCCGCCGGCGCTCTCACCGGCGACCGAGACGTTCGCCGGGTCGCCGCCAAACTCGCGGGCGTTGGCCAGCACCCAGCGGTACGCGGCGACGGCGTCGTTGGCGGCGGCGGGGAAGGGGTTCTCAGGAGCCTTGCGGTACTCGGCGCTGGCGACGATGCAGCCGCTGGCGTTGGCGAGTGCGCGGCACGAGCTGTCGTACGAATCGATGTCGGCGGTGACGAAGCCGCCGCCGTGCCAGTAGACGATCACGGGCCAGAGCTTGTTCTTGTCCGCGTCCTTGGCGGCCAAGGGCTTGTAGATGCGGATCTTCTCTTTGCCGGCGCCGAGCACGGCGCCCTCTTGGATGGCGTTGCCGTCGGCGCCGGCGGCGAGCTCGTAGCGCATGTCGTCGACGTCGGCCACCTCCTCGGGCACCTTCGGCGGCGCCTGGTCCTTGTGCTTCTTGAGCCAGGCCTTGACGGCGTCGTTGAAGGTGGGCTGCTTGCGGGCCTGGGCGGGCGTGAGCGTCTCGATCGCCTTGGGTTCAAGGGCGTTCAGCTCGTCGAGCAGCTCCTGCATGCGCGCGGTCGGCCGGGCGGGCGTCATGGTGCGCTCGCGCCCGGTGGAGCCGGGTCGCGTCATCGGCTGGCGTGTGTTCGAGCCGTCGCGGGGCTCGTTGCGCGGCTGGTCGGCAGGCTGGAATGCGAAGGCGGCGGTGGAGGCGGCGACGAGGATCGAGGCCGAGAGAAGGGCGTGCTTCATGTGAGGGCTCCGGTTGCTTGTGCGGTGCGCGGCGGACGGTGCGCAGCGGCGGCGCCGCGCCCCGCTCCCCGTGCGCCACGCGGGGGCGGCGTGAACCCTGCATGAAGTTCCCTTACCCGGCGATGCTCGCCACGGCCGTGTCGGCCGGTAAACTGACGCATGCCGAACCTCTGCGCGGCGACGCTCGCCGCCTCGACCGACTCGATGCCGCTCCTCACCACGATCGCCGCGGGGTTCGCCGCGGCGTGGGTGCTCGGGCTGATCACCCACCGGCTGGGGCTGTCGCCGATCGTCGGCTACCTCCTGGCGGGGGTGGTGATCGGGCGGCACACGCCGGGGTTCAAGGGGGATGAGGGGATCGCCCTGCAGCTGGCCGAGCTCGGCGTGATCCTGCTCATGTTCGGCGTCGGGCTCCACTTTCACGTCAAGGACCTGCTGGCGGTCAAGCGCGTGGCGATCCCGGGCGCGGTCGGCCAGAGCCTGGTGGCGACGCTCGTGACGGTGGGGGTGTTTGCGCTCTTCGGATGGCCGGTGCGGTCGGGCGTGGTGCTGGGGATGGCGATGGCGGTGGCGAGCACGGTGGTGCTGCTGCGCGTGCTGATGGACCGGAACATGCTCAGCTCGAGCCATGGTCACGTGGCGGTGGGGTGGCTGATCGTGGAGGACATCTTCACGGTGCTGGCGCTGGTGCTGGTGCCGCTGCTGGGCGGCGGCGCGGTGGTGGATGCGGCGGCGGCCGAGGCCGCGGCGGGGGGCGCTGCGGGGGGCGCGGCGGCGGAGGCACGGAGCTGGATCGTGACGGTGGGGTGGGCGGTGCTGAAGCTGGGCGCGCTGGTGGCGATCGTGCTGCTGGCCGGGTCGAAGGTGGTGCCGTGGATCCTGACGCAGGTGGCGAAGCTGCGGTCGAGCGAGCTGTTCACGCTGACGGTGCTGGTGCTGTCGATCGCGATCGCGGTGGGTTCGGCGGCGGTGTTCGGCGCGTCGGTGGCGCTGGGCGCGTTCCTGGCGGGCATGGTCGTGGCGCAGTCGCATGTAAGCCACCAGGCTGCGGCGGATGCGCTGCCGATGCGCGACGCGTTCGCGGTGCTGTTCTTCGTGTCGGTGGGGATGCTCTTTGACCCGTCGTTTGTGCTCGAGCGGCCGCTGATGGTGGCGGCGGGCGTGGGGATCGTGATGCTGGTGAAGCCGGTGGCGGCGCTGGCGATCGTGGCGTTGCTGGGGTACCCGGCGCGGACGGCGCTGACGGTGGCGATCGGCCTGGCGCAGATCGGGGAGTTCTCGTTCATCCTGGCGCAGCTGGCGCGGGACCACGGGCTGATGCCGCAGGACGGCGTGAACGTGCTGGTGGCGACGGCGATGGTCTCGATCACGCTCAACCCGGTCCTGTTCAAGTCGATCGAGCGCTTCGAGGGGCTTGCGCGCCGGTCGCCGCTGGCGTGGCGGCTGCTGAACGCGAGGGCGGACAAGCGGATCGCGGCCGTGAACGCGTCGTCGCAGCCGGCGATCGCCGAGCCGGAGGGGCCGCTGGCGGTGATCGTGGGGTACGGGCCGGTGGGCCGGCTGGTGGACGCGATCCTGCGCGACGCCGGGGTGAGGACGGTGGTGGTGGAGATGAACATCGACACGGTGACGACGCTGACGTCGTCAGGACGGCCTGCGATCTACGGCGACGCCAACCGGCGCGAGGTGCTGGAGCAGGCGGGCGTGGGGCGGGCGGTGCACCTGATCGTGACGCTGCCCAACGCGGCGGAGCGCGGGAGCCTGGTGATGGCGGCGCGTGAGCTGAACCCGTCGGTGGAGGTGACGGTGCGCGCGAGGTACCTGGCGGAGCGCGAGCCGCTGCTGAAAGCGGGCGCGACGACGGTGGTGGTGGAGGAGGGTGAGGCGGGCCTGGCGCTGGCGCGGCACGTGATGGAGCAGCGGAAGATCGACCCGGCGACGGCGGGGAAGCTGCTGGAGGCAGTGCGGCGGCTGTGGCAGATCACGCGGTGAAGGGTGACGGACGCCAAGTGCCAAGTGCCAAGTGCCAAGTGCCGAGTGCCGAGTGCTGAGTGCTGAGTGCTGAGGCGCGAGCAAAGGAGAAGGTCCGTGTGTTGGAGTGCGGAGCGCACGAACACCGGAAGTCACGCTGTGCCGAGCGCCGCTCGGCCTCCAAACTGCAGAGCATCGCTCTGCATCCTTATCCCTGCTGCGGGCGGGAAGAAGGCAGTTTATTTGATAGGGTCGGGCCCAGTCCTGCTCTCTCCGCTCGGGCCGTTGGGAGGCCGGACCCCCGGAGGTCCAGTGCAAAGCGCGCGGCGTGCGCCGGCTCGCGCACCTTCGCCTCCATAGGTCCGGGCGAGAGCGACTCTCGCGCACCTGAGTCGTCCATGCCCCGACCCCATCAAGAAGTAGTCTTGAGTGCTGAGTCCTGAGTGATGAGCGTGGAAGAGTGTTTCCCGCACTCGGGGCAGGCGGCGCCGTCACCAAGCCCCGCGAGCGAGTAGCCGCACTTGCCGCACATCCCCTTCAGCTGCCGCCGCCGGGCGCGGATGCCCGAGTGGAGGAGCAGCGCGGCGGGGGTGATGAGGAGGACGGGGAGGGGCCAGAGCAGGATGGAGAAGTGGTACGTCTTTAACGGTGCGGTCCCTGTCCCGATCATCGAGAAATCCCACTCCTCATACGCGGCCAACCCCAGCCCGATGAATTGTGTCTGGGCGCCGCTCCTTGAAGCCTGGTGCCACCAGCCCCATTCAGGATTGGTGCCGGAGGAGGCCTCCCAGAACAGACCCGGTGCGGCTCCGGATGGTTCATTCGCTCCACTCAGGAACGCCAAACCTTCTTGGACACCGCACGCCCATGTAGCTTTCTGTGCACCCATGGCGTACCACCCGCTCGCCACCCAGACCGCTGCGATCAACAGGCCCGCCACCATCAGGCTCCAACCAGCGGCGCGCCGCTTCGTTCCCGCCCGGAGTTGAGAGCGAAGCGGCCCTTCGGACCGAGCTGCTTCACTTCCGGCGTTCATGCGCTGCGCTCCTGAACGGCACGGCCCGCCGCCACGATCACGCGGGGGGCGGGGGTGAGGAGCGTCCAGCCCGCGGCTCTCCGCTTGCGTCCGGTCCTCTTGGATGGTCGCGGCTTCTTCATCCGGTGCGTTGAGTCTACCGCCTTTCACTCGCGACTCATGACTCAGCACTCAAGACGTCTCTTTGATAGGGTCGGGCCCAGTTCTGTGCTGCACGCTTGGACCGTGGGGAGGCCGGACCCCCGGGGGCCTGGGGCGCAGAGCAAGGCGGTGGCGCGCGGCCGGCTCGCCCACCTTCGGCCTCCATGGGTCCGCCCCCCCCGGCGAGAGCGACGTCCGCACACCTGAATCGATCATGCCCCGACCCCATCAAAGAATGACCTCTTCCCGTTTTTTACCAAGGGTGAAGATGCAGAGCGATGCTCAGTGGGGGTTGACTACGGGCTCCCGTGCGCTGCGGTCCCGTGCGCACGGGGCGTCGCACCATCAAGAATCGCTCTTTGCGCCCGAGCTCTTGCCGCACTCCGGGCACGCGGCACCATCTTTAAGCCCCGCGAGGGAGTAGCCGCAGTTGTTGCAGCGAGGCTGGCTTGCGGCGAAGGGCTTTGCGGGCCAGAGAAGAACAATGCCTGTTGAGAGACTGGTCAGCCACGCGAGGAAGAAGGGCTCACGCGCTGAAGACCGGATTCCGCCCTCCCACATCCACGCGGCCATCAGCACCGCACCGACCGCCACCAGCGCCAACCGATCGCTCGCTGCACAGGTCCGGCGGGTTTGGCATCGGGCCGCTCAGCCACGAGCAACCGTTCCCCCGCACTCCGGGCACGCGGCACTCTCAGCAAGACCCGCGAGCGAGTAGCCGCACTTGGGGCACATCCCTTTGAGCGCCCGCCGCCGCGCGAGGATGCCGGAGCGGATGAGCAGCGCGGCGGGGGTCCAGAGGAGGAGGGGGATGGGCCAGAGGACGAACACCATATATATGTGGTTGACCGTTCGGGGTCGTGGGCGACCGTTTGTGTAATACGGTGCGTCAAAGTCGTACTCGGAGTAAGAAGCCAATACGAAGCCCGAATAGCTGATCTGCTCCGGCGTTGGATACTCAGCAGCGAGCCACAGCCAACCGGGGATGGCTCCAACGGCCGTGCGTTCTTGCCAGCTCCATCCACAACCGGTATGGACATCGGGCAGCGTGCTAGAGGAGACGGTGAGCTCGCCAGCCGAGATGGATACTCCCCATCCAGGCCAGTCATAAGCTGCAATGTACCACCTAGACGCCACCCACACCCCCGCCACGACCACGCCGAGGGCGAGGAGCGTCCAGCCCGCGGATCTCCGCTTGCGTCCGACCTTCCTGAGTGGTCGCGGCTTCTTCATCCGGTGTCGGCAGTCTACCGGAGAAAGGGGAAGACAAGGACGTTTCTTTGGTAGGTTCGGGCCCAGTCCTGCTCTCTCCGCTCGGACCGTTGGGAGGCCGGACCCTCGGGGGGTCAGAGGCGCAAGGCACGGTGCAGTCCCGGCGCGGCAGGGTGGTGCGCTGACGGCAATACTGTTGCTGTGGCCACAGACCCGCCCGCCTACCGGTTCGTGTATGTCAATGAGGACGGTTCGGCGCGCGAACTGCACGAGCAGGAGCGGGCCTACCTGGAGACGGAGTTCCACCCCGCGGATGGCGACAGGCCGTACATAAAGAGGCGGTACGGGTCGCTCGACGCGCGTGGCGACATCTCCGGGTATCTTGAACGGACGCTCTTGCCGCCGGGGACGGCGATTGCGGCCGCGCCGGTGGCGGATCCGATGAAACGGATTCCTCCTGGGTTGCACAGCCCGCTGGGACCCGTGCGCTTGCCCGATTCGCGGGGTCCGAAGCAGTAGGCACCGGAAGTCGGGTCGGGCCGAGCATTGTTCGGCCTTCGTCGCTCACCGGCGCCGCACGCTGCAACTTAGAGCGGCCGCTCGGGGTTTGGCTCTCGGTCCATCAGGACTTCGAGCGAGCGAGCCGGGTGGTTCAGGAAGCCGCGGGTCACCCTGTAGTGCTCGGTCTCCTCGTAGCGCACGCGCGAGACGGCGGCGCCGCCCAGCGAGTAGATCCACGCCTGGGGGTAGGCCATGATGATGGGTGAGTGCGTCGCGATCACGAACTGGGAGCCGAGCCGGATGAGGTCGTGCATCATCGAAAGGAAGCCGAGCTGGCGCATCGGCGAGAGCGCCGCCTCCGGCTCGTCGAGCAGGTAGAGGCCGCCGCCGCCGAAGCGGTTGCGGAAGAGCGCGAAGAACGACTCGCCGTGGGACTGTTCGTGGAGCGATCTTCCGCCGTACGAGCTGATGATCCTGGGAGCGGAGCCCTCCTGGTCGAGGCGCTCGATCTCCGAGGCGACGTTGAAGAAGCTCTCGGCGCGCAGGAACCAGAGGTCGCGCGGCTTGGAGAGCGAACGCTGGGGCACCAGGTGCTCGCTCAGCGGTGAGTGCGACGCGCGCGTCGCGAAGTTGAAGTTCCGGCTGCCGCCCTCGGGGTTCAGGCCCAGCGCGACCGCGATGCCCTCCAGCAGCGTCGACTTCCCCGAGCCGTTCTCGCCCACGAGGAACGTGACCGCCGGGTGGAACGCCAGCGTGCCCATGCCCGATACCGCGGGGAGCGAGAACGGGTATGCGTCGAACGACGGTACCGACTCGCGGGCGAGCCTGATCGATGCGAGGAACGGCGTGTCTGTGGGGGGGCGGGGCATTGTCCAGTTGCCGGGGAGGGCGCTGGATGAGCATTGTACGGTTTGCCAGCGACGGGTCGGGCGCGCGCCGTCGCGGCGGCGGTTGCGCCTCCAATCCCCCCTGGCGACTATGCGGCTTGAGAATGCGTTAGCCACGCCCACTCCGTGGAGATTCCCGAAGCGCTGGCGCTCCAGAACGGTCGCCGCAGGGGATTTGGCACTTGCCGGTACTGGACAGTCACGCCACACTGCCACCTGCACGACTGTTAAGACTCCAAGGCACATGGCCTACCCAGAGCCGTTTGCCGTGCCACCCAAGGAAGGAGAGGGAAGTCGGTACGGGGTCGCCTGACGCTGAAGCGGTGTATTGGAGGCCTGCCGCGGTGGAAACACAGGGTTTTGGGTCCGTTGCTGGGTTGAGGCGTGGTTATTCCGCTTCCCGGCAGTACATTGGAGCATGGTCAATCCACACGTCAAGCGCGAGCCGTCATCCACCCCTGCTCCTTCCGTCGCGCCGGTTGACCGGCGGTTCCTGCTGGGCGGACTGGCCGGGGTTGCGGGTGCCGCGACGCTGGCGGGGCTCGCCAAGGGGGGGCCGCTGACGCCGCCCGCCGGAGGTGTCAGTAGCACGGGGAAGCCGATAGGCGAGCTCGAGCCGCGGCGGGCGGTCAACAGCGCGAACATACCCGCCTCGGCCACGGGGCTGTTCCGCATCAGCCAGCCGGGTTCGTACTACCTCACCGCCAACATCGACGGCGTCGCGGGGCGGAACGGCGTCGAGATCGCCAGCGACAACGTCACGCTCGATCTCAACGGGTTTGCCGTGCGCGGCACGGGGATCGGCAACGGGACGCTCTCGGGGGTCACGACCGCGGGTCAGAGCCTGCTGGAGAACATCGTCGTGCGCAACGGGATCGTCTCCGGGTGGGGGGGCAACGGCGTCACGCTGAGCGGCGGAGGCGGGACGGGCGTGGGCGGCGTCATCGAGGACGTGACGGTCATCGGCAACGGGGCGCGCGGCATCCACGCCAACGGAGCGGCGGTGGTGAGGCGGTGCACGGCGCGCCTGAACGTCATCGCCGGGATCGCGCTCCCCAGCGGGGGCATCGTCGATTCGTGCGTGTCGCAGGACAACCTGGGGCCTGGTTACGAGCTGAGCGTCAACATCCATGCGGTCGGGTGCGTTGCCGCCGGCAACGGCGACTTCGGCTTCAGCGTGCAGGGTTCATCGCTGATGGAGTCGTGCGTCGCGCGGCAGAACGACAGCGGCGGCATCGACGCGGGGTCCGGCAGCCGCGTGACCGGCTGCACCGTGTCGGGCAATGGCGAGGCGGGCATCTCGGTCACCTCGGGGTGCGCGGTGGTCGGCAACACCGTCACGGCGAACACGCTCTTTGGCATCACGACGCTCAACGACTGCCTCATTGAGGGGAACCAGCTTGATGGGCACGCAACCGCCTGCCTCCGGATCTCGGGCGTAGACAACCGCATCCACGGCAACCACTGCACCGACAGCGGGGAAGGCGTGAGCGTGACCGGAACCGGCAACATCATCACCGGGAACACCTGCTCGGGGAATGGCACCAACTACTTCATCGACGCCAACAACTATTACGGCGCGATCGTCAACCGCACGGGCGTTCTCACCGCTTCGGTGAACGGAAGCAGCGCCACCGGCACCCTCGCCACCGCCGACCCGCATGCAAACTTCTCCTTCTAACGCCGGGCCTGGCTTTGCGCCCGTCCGGGAGCGCCGGCGCTCGTACGAGCCTCTGCGTGCTGCGGCTGCGTGATTTCGAGCCTGCGCACCC
>DASPMT010000411.1:0-12671 GCA_035626935.1 Phycisphaerales bacterium
TGGACTGAACAGGTTCCGGCGGCGGTACTCACCCGCGATGATCCTCACGACTTCAGCGTAGCAACGCGGGCAGGGAAAGGTTCGGCCCTCACCGCCCCTTTCCGTGCGGCCGCTGAGAACAGCTTCACCCCGCGGTCATCGGACCGGTCGCTTGCACCCGGCATCGGCAAAGCGTCCGCGGCCGTTGCCGCGGCCCCGCGCCCCGGGACGCTGAGCCCGCCGGCGGGACATCCGCTCGCACCTTCCCCTCAGCACACCGATCGGGAACCACCTATGAAAAACCGCACCAAACTGATGACCGCCGCCCTCTTCGCTGCCGCAGCGCTGGCCGCCTGCGCTCAGAACGACGGCTACCGCGACGCCTCGGCGGACAACCGCGGCATGATGGACGGCCGTTGGCCCGACTGGAGCAACAACGCCCCCTCCGATGCCCGCTCCACGACACTCGGGCCCGGCGGCAACGGCGGCGAGTATTACGACTGGAACGGCAGCACCAACAACGGCAACGCCAACGGAAACAGCTGTCCGGAGAAGGGCAACACCAACCGTTACAATTGACCCTTGGTCAACTGACGAGCACCGGATGCACGCATGAGCATCCGAATCGGCCTACACGCAGGCGGGCCGCGCCCAACCGGGCGTGGCCCGCTTGTGCTTCGCCCTTGTTTTTCACACCCCGCCGTGTGCCCTCACCACTCCCACACGCGCGGCACCCACGCGAAACCGGACCCTTCCTTTTTGACGTACCCGACTGCAGGGAACGGCAGGTGGGCCCCGCTCACGAGCGTCTTCTCGCCCGCCACCTTTGTCAGCAGTGCGCGCCGCGTCTTCGCCGCCTGCACAGGATCGGTGTCGTACGCGACGTGCCACTCCGGGTGCGGAAGCTGGATCGGCGCGTGGTGCGCAAGGTCCGTCAGGTACACAAACTTCTCCGATGCGGCCGAAACGGTAACGGCGCTATGGCCGGGCGTGTGCCCCGGCGCCGCGGTGAACGACACCCCCTCGACGACCTTGTCGCCGTCGCCAACCAGGTGCAGGCGGTCTTTGAAGGCGGAGTCGGTCAGCTGGGTGAACAGCGTCTTCGCCGTCATCTTCACGGCGTCCTTCATCTTCAGGTCCAGATGGCTTTTGCTCAGGTCCGGGTTGGACATCCAGAAGTCCACCTCGGCCTTCGCGACGAAGAAATGCGCCGCCGGGAAGACGTTGGGGCCCGCTCCCTCCATCAAGCCGCCGACGTGGTCCGGGTGGGCGTGGGTGATGATCACTGCGCCGATCTGCGCGGGGGTCACACCGGCGAGGGCCAGCGACCGCATCAGGCGGCCCGTCGTCGGGCCCATCCCGCTCCCGCATCCGGTGTCAACGAGCACCCGCCCCGCTTCGCCCGCCCCGGCGTCGATGAGCAGCCCGTGGACGTGGCCGAGCATCCGTGCCGGCGGGATCAGCGCTTCCGCGGCCGCCGCCTCCACATCTTCCTTGCTCGGCCCGCCGCCGAACATCCCCATAGACATCGGCATGCTGCCGTCGGTGAGCAGCGTCAGGGTGAAGGCGCCGACTTTGAACCGGTAGAACCCGGCGCCGTTGAGGTCGGTGCCCGCGGGAAGAGCGATACCTGCCGGCGATGAGGGAGTAGAGGGTGCAGGCGGCTGAGGCTTGGCGGGCGGAGGCGTGAGAGAGACCGCCGGCTGCCCGGCGCGCGCAAGGGCCGCGGCGGCAAGACCGGCGGCGCCGAGAGCCCCGAGCGCAGCGCGACGGGAGAACGTTTGAGATGTTCCGTCCATCTGCGCGACAAGGTGCTCGAACATGGCGTGGCTCCTCGGAAACAAAGCGTACGGTCCCCTCCCGATCGAATGACGCGCGACCTACCAGGGCAGCCGCTCGGACATGTGGAAGTAGCCGCCGGTGGGGCCGTCAGCGCCCAGCGTCGCCATCGCCACGCTCGTCTTCGCGCCGTCGATGACGTTCATCGGAGCTTCAGGCCCGCCCATGTCGGTCTTCACCCAACCGGGGTGCACCGTGTTGACCTTGATCGGCGTGTCGCGCAGCTCGTGGGCGAGCTGAACCGTGTACATGTTCACGGCTGCCTTGCTTGCGTTGTAGGCCGTCACCAGGTGCCCGTAGATGGGCGATTGAGGGTCCTGATGCTTGGCCATCGAGCCCAGAATGCTGCTGACATTGACGATGCGCCCGGCGGACGACTTGCGGACCAGAGGCAGCAGGGCCTGCGTCACCGCGACGAGCCCGAAGAAGTTGGTGTCGAAAACCTCGCGCATCACTTTCTCGCTCACCTTGCTCGGCGGCCCGTCGGGGTCGGCAGCGCCGGCAAGCGAGATCCCCGCGTTGTTGACCAGGATGTCAAGCCTCCCCCACTTCTGCTCGATCAGCGCTGCGGCGGGGCCAAACGTCGAACGGTCGGTCACGTCGAGCACGGCCGCGTGCGCGTCAGCGCCTCCTTGGCGCAGCTCCGCCGCCGCGGCCTCTCCCTTCGCCTTGTCGCGGGCGCCGACGATGACCGTCGCACCCTTGGCCGCAAGCTGCCGCGCCGTCTCGAGGCCGATCCCTTTGTTCCCGCCGGTGATGAGGGCGACGGTCTTGTTCGATGCCATGATTGTGCTCCTTGAAAGTTGACGGACCCGTCGCGACGGTCAGCGGTGCTCGACGACCTCGGCGTGAGCGAAACGGACCTTGGCGGCGCGGACCGGGTCGACCTCGTCGTCGTGCATGCGGTACCCAAAGGCGCCCACCACCGTCGCCCTCAGGTTCGCGTCACGAAGACCGAGGATCTCGTCGTACCGCGCCGCGTCGAACCCCTCCATCGGGCATGCGTCTACGCCCAGCATCGCCGCGGAGGCGAGCCCGAAGCCAAGCGCGATGTACGTCTGGGTGCGCGTGTAAGTGTCTGCCGCTTCAGGCGGCAGCCCCGACAGGCTCCGGACTTTGCCTAGCACCATGTCGCGGAAGCCGGTCAGCTGCTCCGGTTGCTGGTTGCGTGTCCTGGCCATGTGCTCGACGTAGCGATGCACGTAAGCCTCATCGAGGCTTGTACGCCGACAGAAGACGACCAGGTGGCTCGCGTCGGTGATCTGCGGCTGGTTCCAACTCGCCTCGCGGAGCCTGGCGCGGATGGACGGGGTATCGATCACCAGGAACTTCCACGGCTGCAGCCCGTAGCTGCTGGGCGCCAGCACGATCGCCTCTTCGATCGCCCGCCACAGATCGGGTGGGATCTTCCGCGACGCGTCGAACTTCTTCGTCGCGTAACGCCACCGGAGCTGCTCGAGGATCGCCTGCGGTTGAACGGTTGCCATTGTGCGGGACTCCGGGGATCGCCGCATAAACGTACGGGCCGGTACCCGCCTGCCGCGTCAAAAACGAGGTTTGACGGCTCCGCTGTCGCTCCGCATTCCACCCTGTTCGGGCCAACCGAACCGATTCGAATACTCGCAGAAAACTAAGCAGTTCAGTGCCAAAAGCACGCGCGTTTCCGTTAGGCCTTAGGGTCTTAGGGTGGGGCGATAACCCGATTGATGCAGCGAAGATGGCCACTCTGGGTAACTGCCAAAGTGGCCTCATTTGCGCCCCCCTCACGGCACCGTGAAGCCTCCGTCGACCAGCAGATCCGCACCGGTGATGAACGACGACGCGTCGCTGAGCAGGAAGAGCACCGGATCGGCGATCTCACCGGGCGTGCCGATGCGGCCGACCGGATGAACCGACTGCATCCACGCCATCGCGTCGGGCGACTTGCCGCCGGTGAACCGATCGAGCATCTCCGTGTCGATCGCCGCGGGTGAAACGGCGTTCACGCGGATGTTGTTCTTCGCGACCTCCAGCGCCGCGGTCTTCGTGAGGCCGTTCACCGCGTGCTTGCTGGCGATGTACACGCCGGTGTTCGCCATGCCGACGCGCCCCGCGACGCTCGACGTGTTGACGATCGATCCGCGCCCCTTGCCCCCGTCGTTGGCGAGCATCGCGCGGAGTTGGTGCTTCATGCTCAGCAGCACACCCAGCACGTTGACGTCGAAGATCTGACGGTACTGCTCGACAGTCGACTCGGTGAGGGGCACCCCGCCGAGTTCAACGCCCGCGTTGTTGAACGCGAAGCTGAGCCCGCTCGAACCGCCGAGGTTGACCGCCGTCTTCACCGCTTCGACAATGTGCCCCTCGCTCGTGACGTCGCCCTGCACAAAGACCCCCTTGACCCCCAGTGCGCTCACCGCCTTGGCGACCGCTTCGCCCTCCGCCGCGCGCCGGCCGGTCAGCACGACGTGAGCGCCCTGCTTCGCAAGCGCGATCGCCGCCGCCTTGCCGATGCCGCTGGTGCCGCCGGTGACAAGCGCGACCTTCCCGCTGAAACCCGAGTACGTGATGGCCATTGGTGCTCCCTTTGATCGCCACCGGTTTTATCCGGGGAACGTTTCGATAACTATCGAAATGATACGGAGCGCGGCTGTTCCGGTTCGATCCTTCACCGGAAATTTGTCAGGCCGTGCGGGACTTAGTCTCGGCACCGCTCAGCAGGCGCCGGGAAAGCTCGGCCTGATAGGCCGCCAGCGTGTCAGGCCGCATGGTGAAGTATCCGCACTTCCCCTCGCGCCGCGCGGTGATGAGCTCGGCACCCGCCAGTTCCTTCAGGTGGTGCGAGATCGTCGCCTGCGTGATCGAGCATTCGTCAACCAGCGCCATACAGGGGCAGTCATCCTGGCGGGCGATGCGCTGCAGAATCGCGAACCGCTGCGGGTCGGCCAGCGCCTTGGCGATCAGGTTGAAGCGGGTTTCGTCCATAGGAAACGGCGTTCAGACCGAATTCTACCCGTACCAGCCCCCGGTTCCTTCACGACGCCGCCGCGGCCAGCATGAGGCTCTCGAACGTGCCCCGCGCATCTGGCGATTCAGCCCCGGCGCCGGGTGCCGGCAGCAGGCGGGCATAGTCCCCGTCCGGTTGGAGCCGCCAACAGTTGCGGCGGTCCTGGCTCATAGTCTGCAGGATGCTCAGCAGCTTGGCGCGTGCGGACGGATCGAGCACCGGGCAGGCCGCCTCGACACGCCCGTCGAGGTTGCGGCTCATCCAGTCTCCCGAGCCGATGTACCACGCCCCTTCCAGCGCATCGGGCTTGCCGGAGCCGAAGTAGAAGATGCGCGAGTGCTCCAGGAAACGCCCTACCACGCTGAAGACGCGGATGTTGTCCGATAGGCCCGGCACACCGGGGCGCAGGGTGCAGAAGCCGCGGACGAACAGGTCGATCTGCACGCCCGCGTTTGAGGCCTGGTAAAGGGCCTCGATGATCTGACGGTCCTCCAGCGCGTTCATCTTGGCCACGATGCGCCCGCCCACCTGCGACGCGCCCCGGGCATGGTCGATGGCGATGGCCGTCTCGCGCTCGATCAGGTCCAGGAACGTGCGCTTCATCGTCGCGGGGGCGACCAGCAGCCGGTGGTGGCTGCTCTTGAGCGAACGCCCCGTGAGGAGGTTGAACAGGTGCACGACGTCGTCGGTCACCGCCGGGTCGCAGGTGAACAGACCAAGGTCGGTATAGAGCGACGCCGTCGACGGGTTGTAGTTGCCCGTTCCCAGGTGGGCGTAGACGCGGAGCCCGTCGCTCTCCTTGCGCACCACGAGCGCTGCCTTGCAGTGCGTCTTGAGCCCGATGACGCCGTAGGCGACGTGCACGCCCGCCTTCTCCAGCATCTGCGCCAGGCGCACGTTCCGGCTCTCGTCGAAGCGCGCGCGGAGTTCGACCAGGCACGCCACCTGCTTGCCCTGCTCGGCCGCGTGAACAAGGTGCTTGAGGAACGGGGAATCCCGGCTGGTGCGGTAGATCGTCTGCTTGATCGCCAGCACACTGGGGTCGTTTGCCGCCTCGGCGATGAACCGCTCGGTGGTGGCGGCGAAGCTCTCGTACGGATGGTGAACCAGCAGGTCGCCGCGCTTGATCTCGTCGAAGATGCTCGCCCGGGCGTCCCGCACGCGCACCGGCACCGTCGGCGTCCACGCCGCGTACTTCAGGTCGGGGCGCGGCAGATCGGCGATCTCGAACAGCGAGCGGAAGTCGACCAGGCCCGTCATCAGGTCCACGTCGTCCGGCGTCAGCTCCAGCATCTCGGTGAGCTGGCGCACCAGGCGCGGCGACGCCTCGCGCGGCACCTCCAGCCGCACCACCGGCAGGAAGCGGCGCTTCTTCAGCGTCTCGGTCACCTCCTCGAGCATCGTCTCCGCCTCGCTCTCGATCGCGCTGTCCCCCTCCTCGTCCCACTCCGCCGCTCGCGTCACGCGGAACGGGATGACCTCCAGGATCTCAAGGCCCGGGAAAAGCCCGGCGAGGTTCGCGGCCATCGCGTCGGGGAGGTAGATGAAACGGCCGCGCCCCGCGTGGATGTCCGCCTCGTGCTGCTTGGCGTCCGCGTGCGGGACGCGGATCCACTGCGGGAGCGCCGGCGGAACTTTGATCCGCGCGAACACCGGTTCAGGGCTGCCCGGCTGCGCGAGCAGCACCGCGAGGTTTGCGGAGAGGTTGCTGATGAACGGGAAGCGGTGCCCCTCGTCCACCGCCAGCGGCGTGAGCACCGGAAACACGTTCTTGGTCCACCAGCTCTCCAGGCGCTGGCGGTCCTCGGCGCAGAGCTCGTTGTACTTCAGCAGCTCGATCCCCTCGGAGGCGAGGGCGGGCTTGACCGAGCGTTCGAAGCAGAGGGCCTGCTCCTGCTCCAGCTCCTCGAACGACTCGCGCGAGGCGCGGAGGATCGTGCGTGCGCTGTACCCCTGGTCGCCGTCTGGGTCGACGCCATCCTCGATGGCGCGCATCAGGAACCCCACGCGCTTCATCACGAACTCGTCGAGGTTGCTTGTGAAGATCCCCAGGAACCGGACACGCTCAAGGAGCGGATTGCGCTCGTCGGTCGCCTGCGCCAGAACCCGCTGGTTGAACTTCAGCCACGAAAGGTCCCGGTTCAGGAAGCGCGATGCGTCGTTCACGTCCGGGCGCGCGCGGCTCGCCGACACGGGCGCGGGATGGGTGCCGTTGATCGACTGGGTAAGACGGCCCGCCGCCGGTGCACCGGTTGGAGAGGAGTAAACGGGATCGACAGGAGCGCTCATGGAACAGCCTGGGGGTGTCAGCGGTCGGGTACGTACGTCGCGGCGCACCCGACCGCTTCGGTCACCCGCACGCGGGCGATACGGAGCGGGCGCGGAGCGCCCGACCGCTGATCCTTCGGCTGGTTCTGGGACCAAGTTGCGAGTCGGCCTGATAAAGAATGCCCGATGTGCCGCGCCACCAGCTCAGCGGTGGGGTTTACACCGAACAGAAAGGGTTCAACCCCGTTGAGGTTCTGGTTCTGGAAGGGTGCGAGGATCGCCGCAAGTTGCGCCTGGAGCCAGTGGAAGTCCACCAGCAGACCGTCGCTATCCAAGTCCGGCCCCTCGATCACTGCGGTGATATGCCAGTCGTGCCCGTGCAGGGGCTCGACCGTGCCCGCCATCGTGATGGCGTGAGCTGCAGAGAAGTGCGCATTGATCTCGATGGCGAACACACGCTGATCGTACGAGCGCCGCGCGGGTCTGGGGCCGCGGGCGCGTGCGGGCGTCAGCCCCCACGCGCGATGTGCAGCAGCGGCACCGTCGCGCTGGTGTGCAAGCCTGGCGGCGCATTAAGCAGGCTCGGGATCGCATTGAGCGTCATCGCGCTGGTGGCGATGTCGCCGTGAACCCCGCCGCTGAACGACACATCGATGCTCGGTTCCCCCCTGATGATCACGCGGTCCTGCGGAGCCGGGTCCGTCTGTCCGATCGCCGCCTGGAAGACCATCGTGACCACCGACTTGCCGCCGCGCGTGCCCACCGCCACCTGGCGCACACCGGCCGCGCGGCCCGGCTCGATCGGACCGAGCCCGCTCTGCAGCGTGGACTGCGCTCTCACCATCTCGATCGTCTCCTCCCACTCGTCAAACGGCAGCCCCAGGTAGTGGGCGACAAAGTGCATGCTCTCACCCAGCCCCACGTGCCGGAGCCAGCCGCCTTTGATCCCGTCGGCGAACTGCGCGTCGTCCAGCCCGGCGCCGATCTTCTTCTGGAACGGGAGCCGCCGCGTCGACGCGTCCTGGATGCGGTGCACCTCGACGCTCTGGACCTTGCTGCAGACGGCGGTAACGAACACGGGGATCGTGTCCATCATTGCGCCGGGGTTTACCCCGGTGCCCATGATCCGACCGCCTGCGCGGCGGGCGATCGAGTCGAGCTCCTGCGCCAACCCCGCGTGCCTCAGCCACGGGAACACCAGCTCCTCGCAGGTGCTCACCACAGGCAACCCGGCGGAGAGCAGCGAGCGAAACACGTCCATGCACTTGCGCAGGTCGCTGGACGTGGTGACGACAGCTGCGTCGAACCGGCCGCTCGCGAGCGCCTCGTCGAGGGAAGCGGTGACCGGCAGGTCGGCCTTCGCCTGCGGGACATAGTCGCGAAGCCGACGTCCCGCGAGCTCGCGCGACGTGTCCACCAAGGCCGCGACTTCCCCCAGCCGGCGCGCATAAACGTCGCCGACGATCCTCTGGCCGAGCGGGCCGAACCCCACGTGCAGAATCCGGTACATAGGGCCGAGCATACGCGGAACGCCCCTTGGACGCGCCTCTCACGCCGCTTCACGCGGGTTGACCAGCCGGCCCAGAACGCAGACGGCAAAGGCCGCCGCGCTCCCCACCACAAGCTGCCACGGCGAGGCCCACCTCGTCCAGATCGCCAACGCAACGACCGTAACCAGGCCTGTGGGCATGGCGGCAACGGCCCACCCCTGCGGCACACCGCGCAGGATTACGGCGCCGGCGAACACGCCTAAGAGGCCCGAGTAAAAGTACGGCATCACGCCCAGCGCGAAGTCGATGAGGTCCTGCCGGCCGCGGAGCGCGATGCACGAAGCCGCGAAAATCGCCATCACTACGCCGCAGACGACCGTCGCGATCCTTCCGGCGACGACGTAGTGGCGGTCGCTCTTCCCGGGGTTCGCGGGCCGGTACAGGTCGGCGATGACCGAGCTGGCCATCGAGTTGAGCGAGGAGTTGATCCCCGCCGGGCCGGCCGCGAGCACACCCGCCAGCATGAGTCCGAGCACGCCCGCCGGCGCGTGGAGTGATGAAAAATCGACCAGCCTGCGTGTCGACTCGTCCCCAAGCCCCGCGCCTTCGACAACCGGTACACTGCCCATCACGTCCGGGCGGGCGTAGAAGACCCCCATGAGCAGGCCCAGCGAGCAGAAGAGCACGACCACAGGGAACGTGATGGCCACCGTGTTGATCAGAAGGCTCTTTGCCGCTTCTTTGCTGCTCTTGCAGGCGAGCAGTCGCTGCGTCAGGTCTTGGTCCATCGCGAAGAACGCGATGTTGAGCAGCGCCCAGCCCGTCAGACCAGTAAGAACCGTAAAAGGACGCGAAAGATCGAAGTTCTCACTCAGCGGACCGACCACGGTGAGCCCTTTGCTCGCGCCGTCGGCGTGAGGGGGTCCGGTCACCAGCGCATCCCACAGCGCCCCACCGCGCAAAGGGATGTGCCCCAGCAGGATGAGCAGCAGGACAACGGCAGACCCGAGATAGATACCCACCTGGATGACGTCGCTCCAGATCGCCGCCCGCACGCCGCCCGCAAGGGTGAAGACCGCCCCGAAGGCCATGAATCCCGCGATGCAGGCAACAAGACCGGTGGGCGTGATCTCGCCGAAGACCGCCAGACAGAACGGGAGTGCCCCGATATAGACGCGAACACCCGAGGCGGTAAACCGCCCCATGAGGTACCACGCGCTCGCCGTGCGACGCGCGGCCGGGCCGCAGGTCGTCTCGAGAAGCTGGTACGGTGTCTGCACGTTCAGCCTGTAGTAGACCGGCAGGAAGACGGTGCTCACCACGATCGCAGCGACAACGACACCGAGGTTGGCGAGCAGGTACCTCAGGTCGCCGTTCCACCCCTTTTCAGGCGCCCCGACGTATGTAGCTGCGCTCTGCGCAGTGGCGAGAATCGCGATCGCCACCGCCCACGCGGGCATCGACCTGGCCGCGAGAAAATACCCCTTGACGTCCTTGGCCTCGCCCCGGGCGAGGAACCACCCCGCGACCAGCAGCAACGCGACGTAGGCCGCAAGCACGGTCCAGTCCTGCCAATGCAGAGTGACGGCGAGGGTCATTGGCCCGGAGTATCGGCCCGCCCAAGCCCCGAGCCCGAATCACTGTTCCCCCGCAAGGCCCCGTGCCGCGCCCGCCACAGCGTAACCGCTTCAGGCTCGCGCGGATAGACCGGCACCAACGCGGCGGGATCGCAGGCGTCGCACAGCGCCGACGCCCGCAGGCAGTCCTCCGCCGAGAACTCAAGCGGACGGACCGCGATACCCGCTCCGTCCAGCGCCGCTCGGATATCAGCCGGGAGGTGATGATCGGCGAGCGCGACGCGCGGCCCGGCCGCGACGACCTCCGCCGCTGTCATCATTCGTCCGGAGACCGCCCGGGCCGGACTCGGCGACTCGGTCGGCACGAGAGCGCACCACGCGGCCGCGCCCTTGCTTGCCATGAGGACCGCGACATGTCCGCCCGCGGCTCCGGCTGTGCGACGCTCGCGTACGGCCGCAGCGAGCGCGCTGGGCACCGCAACCGTCGGGACGCCCAGCCCCTCGGCGAGCATCGCGCCCGTTGCGCAGGCGACCCGCGCGGAGGTGAAACCACCGGGCCCTACCGACACGGCGACCCGACGCACATCCGCAAGGGATCGGCGGGTCGCCGCAAAGAGCCGCTCGATCGCCGGGATCAGGTCGTCGCGATCACGGTCGACCTCGCGGAGCAGTTCAACCGCGATCACTTGGACCGCATCGGGATCGCCGGGTTCGACAAGCCCAAGCGCAACACCCGCGCTCCCCCCCGAAGGGTTGGCGATCTCTATCGCCATCGTCAGCACCGGTTGATCCGTTCGCGGCACCGCAAACCTTACACGTGCACGCTGCGCCGTGCGAATGATCGCCCGCCATGACCCACGCCCCGTCACGCCCGACCACCCTCGTCAAAGTCGGCGGCTCCATCCAGGACAACCCCGTCCAGATGAGATCGATCGCAGCCGACGTCGCCGAACTGGTCAGGAGGGGCAACGGCGTGGTTGTCGTTCACGGCGGCGGCAAAGCCATCAGCGCCGCGATGGCCGCCGCGGGCCTCCAGGCCCGCTTCGTCCTCGGCCAGCGGTACACCGACCAGCGCACCCTCGACATCGTCGAGAAGGTGCTCTGCGGCGATGTCAACAGGCAACTGGTGCGTGACATCGCGCACGCCGGCGCCACCGCGATGCCCATGACTTCGTTCGCCAACCCGGTGCTCTACGCCAGGCGCTCCGGCGTGATCGACAGTGAAGGGATCGAGCACGACCTCGGCCTGGTGGGGCGCGTGACGCGCGTCGACACCGCGGCACTGGCAGACGCGCTCAACGGGGGCGTGGTGCCCGTGATCGCACCGGTCGCCCTCGACGACGCCACCCCGCCGCCGCACGGGCGGCTCAACGTCAACGCCGACCTCGCCGCCGGACAGGTGGCCCGGTGGGACGGCGTCGGCACGTTCATCCTCGTCTCGGACACCTCGGGCGTGCGCGTCGACGCGGCGAAATTCGCCGAGACGCTCACGGCCCCTCAATGTGAGGATCTGAAATCGAACGGCGTCATCGACGGCGGCATGATCCCCAAGATCGACGCCTGCCTGATGGCCTTGGCGAAGGACCCCTCTCGGCGCGTCTGCATCACCGACGGGCGGACCGCGCACGGGCTGTTGCTGGCCGCCACCGGCGACGACTTCCCCGGCACGCGGATCACCGCGTAAGCCGCGCCAAGATTTAAGCAAGCACTTCCACCGAAGGACGGGCGCGTTCGCGCGCGATCTGCAGCACGTCCCCAACGACCGCCTCGGTTGTCGGCCACCGCCCCGCGCCCAACCCGCGTAGCACCACCGGGTCGGCGCGACCGTCGACGGTAATCACAAAGACGTTCTCCTCGTTGCAGGCCGTTGCCAGCGGATCGGTCAGTGGCAGTTCGGTCGGCCGCACCGACGCGGCCAGTCTCTCTCCGCGCCGCTCCAGCAGACCCACCAGCCGCACGACCCGCCCCTGTGCGATCACGTGCTGCACGACGTCCGCCGTCAACCCCTCGATGCCGACGCAGTCGACGTCGTCCAGCTCCAGCTCCTCGCCGAACACCTCGCGTGCCAGCACGATGAGCTTCCGCGCCGAGTCGAGCCCGCCGAGGTCCGCCGTTGGGTCGGCCTCGGCCAGCCCGCGTTGCTGGGCGCGCCGCACCGCGTCACCGGGCGTTGCCCCCTCCGCCAATCGGTCAAGGACGAAGTTGCACGTGCCGTTGACCACGCCGCGCACGGAGAGCACCCGCTCGCCCGCGGCCCTCAGAGCCGCGGCTGACTCCATGACCGGGACCCCGCCCCCCACGGCGGCGCCCCAGCGGATGCCGGCGCTACACCGCTCCGCCTGCGCCAACAGCTCTGCGCCCTGCGGCCCCGCCAGCACCTTGCTCGCCGTAACCACCTGCGCCCCGCGCGCCAGCGCCGTTCTTGCCGCCGCGAGCGAGACCGCGCTGTCGCTGCAGCAGTCCACCAGCACGTCGATGTCGGCCCGCGCGGCAAGCGCGACCGCATCGCCCGACACCTGGACGCCGGCGGGC
>DASPMT010000412.1:0-2121 GCA_035626935.1 Phycisphaerales bacterium
CACCGGCGGAGGCCTCGGCGGCGCCACGGTCGCCGTCTCGTCAGGAGCAGTCGGACGTATCAGCGGCGGTCTGGGGGTCATCGGCGGCGATGGCGCGGCCCTGCGCGCCGAGAGTGACGCGTCGGGCATCCCTGATGCCGACTACATCGACTCGGCCGGCTTCAACATCGCCGTCCCCACGATGTACAACTTCTTCGTCGGCGGCGACGTCGGGGGCGGCCTGATCACCTCGTCGGGCGTCGTCGGGTCCGTGCAGATCGCCGGCGGCGTCATGGGCCTCTCGCTCACCGTCGCCCGTCAGCTCGGCGCGTTCGACGTCGGTGGCCAGACCGGCGTTCAGGAGGTCACCAACCTCAGCCGCAACGCCGGCGCCACGGGGCCCGTCGTCATCAGCACCGGCAGCAACGGCGTCCCCGGGCACATCGGCCGTCTCCAGTTCGGCGACCTTGTGCGCGGCGATCAGTTCACGCTCCAGACCTCCGACGGTTCGTTCGTCGATGTCCTTGAGGTCCTGCAGGGCGGCTTCACCCAGCAGCAGGCCACCTTCGACCTGGGCCAAGGCTCGGACATCCGCTTCGCCAGCTTCCCCTCCGTCCGTCTGGCCAACCCCGGCCAGCAGGACATCGACTACTTCCTGCCCCTGCTGGCCAATACCCCGCTCACCCTCACCGACGACTCCGGCGTTACCTTCACTATCCGCGCCACGGGCATCGGCAGCGTCGGCACCCTCCGGGTCGCGCCCGCCGGCCAGCTCGGCGGCGTGATCGTCGGCCGGATCGACGTCACGCTGGGCGCCTCAGGCTCGCTGATCATCAGCACCACTTCGCAGGGTTCGCTGGCGCTGGGCCAGATCAACGTCACCGGCGGCGGCATCTCCTCCAACGTCCAGTTCACGGGGCCTGCCGAGATCGACGTCCGCGAGCTCAACATCAACGGCGTCATCAGCCAGCTCACCAACACGACGCCCGACGGCGACCTCGTCTCGGTCGACGTGGGCGGAGTCCGGCGGGTCAGCGTCAACGGCAGCATCGGGGCCACGCGCACCTACATGCTCAGCCTCGATGACCTGGCCATCGGCGTTAACCTCGCCCAGGGGCTGAGCCCGATCGTCGGCACGGCCATCGGCATCCCGGCCAACCTCATCAACGGCTGGCAGGGCGGCCAGAACGTGGACTTTGTCTGGGGCGATGCGCAGGCCCAGGACCGCACCCTTGAGGACAGCGGTTCGCCGATCGATCAGATCCTCAACGGCATCGTCATCCGAACCGGCAACGTCGACCTGATCTCCGCCCGCGGCAGCATCGGCGACGTGATCACCCAGGGCGGCGACGAGGTGCGCCTGACCTCCGTCATCGCCAACAACGACCGCGTCAACACCACCGGCCGCTTCGAGGGCATCACCGGCTCGATCTTCGCGGGCGAGATCACCTCGCTCGACGTCGGCGACGGCATCCTCGGTCCCGGCTCGACGCCGCTGGCCCGCGCCGGCGTCTTCGCGATCGACGACATCGTCCGCGTCAACGCGGGCACACGGGTGCTGAACCCGGTCCTCACCGGCGCGCTGTTCATCGCCGGCAACGCCGACAACGCGCTCAACGACAACGCCCAGGGTATCGGCCAGCTCAACATCCGCGGCGCCGACCTCGACCGCTCCTTCGTCCACGTCGCCAACCTCGACAGCTGGTGGGTCTCGGCCCGCTACGGCGAGGACCGCGTCAACCCCACCGGCGTCATCGGCAACGTGCGCGTCACCGGCGGCGACGTCTCGCGCACCGACTTCCACGCGCTGGCCATCACCACCATCGCCATCACCGGCGGCGTATGGGACGCCAGCAGCGCCCAGGCCGACCTGAGCATCGGCACCGTCAGCGCCGACGCGTTCACCAGCAGTCTCAGCAACCGCGACCCGCTGCAGTACTACTTCAACCAGATCCGCGCCGGCCTCGACGTCACCAACGTCCGGGTCAACAACCAGAACGTCGGCGACATCGAGGACCTGTTCATCAGCGCCGGGCGCAACAACACCACGATCGCCGCCCGCAACATCATCCGCAGCAACGTTGACATCCGCGGCAACGCCGGGACGATGACGTTCCGCGGCGACGTCCGCGCCACCTCCAT
>DASPMT010000413.1:0-7658 GCA_035626935.1 Phycisphaerales bacterium
GGTCGGCTTCACCCGATGTGGTCCCGGTGATCCACTCCCTGGATGAAGCCCTGGAGCACGTCGCGCCGAGCACGAGCGACGTGGGCACCGGCGGCATGGTCAACAAAGTAACCGCCGCGTGCCGCGCTGCCGCCCGCGGCATCGGCGTCGTGATCGCCGACGGCGCAATGGACGACGTGGTGCAGCGCGTCGTCGCCGGCGAGGAGGTGGGCACCTACTTCCCCCCGGCGAAGGCTACCAAGGGGCGATCCTTGCGGCGAGCCGCGTCATGAGCCCCGTCGTCCAGGCCGCCGAACAGGCCCGCGCCGCGTCGCGGCTGCTCGCCACCCTCGACACCGCCACCAAGAACCGCGTGCTCACCGACCTCGCCCGGAGGATTGAGGGCGACGCAGCCGCGGTCCTGGAAGCCAACGCCCAGGACCTCGCCGCGGCTCGCTCTGCGGGCCTCTCCGCTTCGCGTCTCCAGCGCCTCGTTCTCAGCAAGGCCGACGTGAGCCAACTCAGCCACCGCCTGAGCGTCATCGCATCGCTCGCCGATCCGGTCGGCGCTGTGACGCGCGAGTCGGCCACGCCGACGCCCGCCGCCGGGGGTGGCGAGCTGCGCATCCGCCGCGTCCGCGCACCGCTCGGCGTCATCGCGATGATCTACGAGGCTCGACCCGCCGTGACCATCGACGCGATGGCCCTCTGCTTCAAGGCCGGCAACGCCTGCATCCTCAAAGGCGGCAAGGAAGCCGATCGCACGAACCGCCGACTCGCCACGATCGCACACTCGGCGCTCGCGGCGCACGACGTCCCGCAGACCGCTCTCGCCCAGATTACCGGCGGCACCCGCCAGGAACTGCAAGAACTCCTGACACTCAAACAATTCATCGACCTGGTCATCCCTCGCGGCGGCAAAGACCTCATCGAGTTCGTCTGCGAGAACTCGCTCATCCCCACCGTCCAGCACTTCCAGGGCGTCTGCCACATTTACGTCGACCGCGCCGCCGACCTCGACGCGGCCGTAAAGGTCTGCCTCACCGCCAAGACCAGCGCGCCGGCGACGTGCAACGCCGCTGAGTGCATACTCATCCACCGCGACATCGCCGCGGCGTTCACCCCCGCGCTCGTCGCCCGATACCTCGAAGCCGGCGTCGAAGTCCGCGCCGACCCCGGCGTCATCGCTCTCGCCCACGCCGCCGACGCCGCACGCCTGCGCCCCGCAACCCCCGACGACTACGGGCGCGAGTTCCTCGACCTGATCGTCGCCGTTCGCATCGTCACGGGCGTCGAAGAAGCCATCGAACATATCGCCGCCCATGGATCGAACCACACCGAAGCGATCCTGACGGCCGACGCCGCCGCGGCCGAGAAGTTCGTCAACGCGGTGCAGAGCTCATGCGTGCTGATCAACGCCAGCACCCGCTTCAACGACGGCTTCCAGCTCGGTCTGGGCGCGGAGATCGGCATCTCAACCAGCCGAATCCACGCCTACGGACCCATGGGGCTCGAAGAGCTGACGACCCAGCGATGGATCGTCGAAGGAAACGGCCAGACGCGCTGAAGGGGGCGCCGGCTAAGGCCGTCCGCCACGCGGCGGTACACCTCTGCGTTGAGTGACCGTTTGCTAGACTACTCCCGGGCATATCGCACCCGGTAAGCGACAGCGCCGCCCATATCCTCCTCCATGCCCCGCTACGAAGACTTCCGGTCTTTTCGCGCCCGACTGAACGAGCGCATCCTCTCGGACGATCCGGACAGGCCGGGGGGCACCCTCAATACCAAGCGCTTCTTCACCCTCGACGGCAACTGCTACAAAGCCGGCGCTCTGGACGTGAAGACCAAGGAACTCCTCGGCCTGGTCGCCAGCATGGTCCTCCGCTGCGACGACTGCATCAGCTACCACATCGTCCAGTGCGTTGATGCGGGATGCACCGACCAGGAACTGTGGGAGTGCTTCGACGTCGCGCTCATTGTCGGCGGCTCGATCGTCATCCCCCACCTCCGCCGCGCCGTGGACTTCCTCGACGAGACCCGCGCCAAGCACGCGCCGTCCAACCCGCCAGCGTAAAGGAACACCGCCGCAACAACCTCCCGCCTTTCTTCACGTTCACGTTGACTCTCCCCCGTGGCCCGCGCCCAAGACCCCATCAAGGCCCGCTCGACCGCGACGCAGATCGTGCGGACGCTGCGCGCCGCCGGTCACAACGCCCTCTTCGCCGGCGGTTGCGTTCGCGACGAGCTCCTCGGCCTGCGTCCAACCGACTACGACGTCGCCACCTCGGCGACCCCGCCGCAGGTGCGGGCCCTGTTCCGGAGCGTCCACGAGGTGGGCGAAGCCTTCGGCGTCATGCTCGTCACGCTGGACCACACCACCGTCGAAGCCGCGACGTTCCGCACCGACGGCGACTATACCGACAAGCGCCGGCCAGACACAGTGACCTTCGCCGACGACAGGGCGGACGCCCGACGCCGCGACTTCACCGTCAACGCTCTGTTCCTAGACCCGACCGAACCCGGCGTCCCGCCCGCCCGCTCTCCGCTCGGTGGCAGGGTCATCGACTACGTCGACGGGATGGCCGATCTGCAGGCACGCACCATCCGCGCTGTCGGCGACCCCAACGCCCGCCTCAACGAGGACCATCTGCGCGCGCTCCGGGCGGTGCGGTTCGCGTCGCGGCTGGGGTTCACAATCGAACCCGCTACCGCGGCCGCGATCCGCGCCCACACGTCACAGCTCGTGGGCATCAGCCGGGAGCGCATCGGCGAGGAGCTGCGCCGCATGCTCACCCACCCGCGTCAAGGCGCCCGCCAGAGAGCCGTGGGGCTTCTCGAAGAGCTCAACCTCGACACGCCCGTACTCGACGAACCGCACCGCGCTGGGCCAAACCCTTCGAGCGATGCCCTCCCGACCCCTGCCCCGTTCCCGGCCGCGCTTGCAGCGTGGCTTGTCGATCGCCACAGCCTCTATCTACCGGCCGCCCGACCCCTCATCGGACGGATGGTTACACACATGCGCTCCGCCCTATGCCTTACCAACACCGAGCGCGACGCTCTTAGGGACCTGCTCGAGTGTGTCGGCGAGGTGCTTGCGGGATGGCAAGGTCGGCGGCCCGCCGGTCAGAAACGTTGGGCGTCCCGCCAAGGCTTTGGTGCCGCGCTCGACATTCTCTCCCCCCACCACCCCGGGTTGATCGAGCACATCCGTCGGTCGTTGGACGAGCTTTGTCACGACGGAATCGGGCTTTCACCCGACCCCCTTGTAGATGGCGACGCTCTTGTTGAATTAGGGTTTAGGCCGGGTCCCGTCTTCAAGTCGCTGCTAGACCGACTCTACGATGAGCAACTCGAAGGACGCCTCAAATCCCGGTCCGAGGGATTGGAACTCGCGAGGATCTGGGGCGTCTAACGCCAGGCAACCCGACCCGGAATCGCGTTTTCGAACCCGCGACCCGGCTTCGGGGTAGGCTTGTGCGACGCGGCCAACTCTGGCATCGCGCTCGGACGCGGAACGAAGACAGACGGTAACCGGAGGGCAGGGCCACTCCGTCCCGATTGAATGTGAGTCAAACCATGAAGAACCACCTGACCCGTCGCTTTTCGACACTGCTGCTCGCCTTGGCCGGGGCTTCCGGGCTGCTCATGCCCGTCGCGGCCATGGCGCAGGAAGGCCAGGACCAGGTAAAGAAGGAAGATTCGAAGAAGAAAGATCCCGACCTCGCCGCCAGCGTAAACCCTGACGATCCCGCCGCAGTCTCGGTGTACGTGATCGACGTAAGAGGCGATTTCGGCAAGGACTTCAGCGCAAACCTGATGAAGGAACTGCTGGCCGACGCCAAGAAGCGGCAGCCCGACATCATTCTCTTCCGCGTCGACGCCGCGTTTCTTAATCAGCGCGGCGATGGACCGGGTGACATCCGCGACATGCGTGACACGTTCACCGTGCGCATGGGTCTGCAAGCGGCCGAAGGCATTGGCGTGCAGCTTATCGACGACATTGACGCCGACCCGGAGTGGAAGAAGAAACCGCGCCGCGTCGCGTGGGTGAAAAAGGCGCTGGGCCCCACAGCCCTGCTGCCGTTCTTCTGCAAGGAGATCTACTTTGCACCCGACGGCATGCACGGCGGAATTGGCTACCTTGACTTCTTCTTCGCCAACATGGTGGACCAGGTCGTCCGGGAGAAGCTGCGCGGCGCGACGCTGGGCCACATCGAAGGACTGGCCGTCAAGGGCGGGCACGACTACCGGATCGTCCGCGCCATGACCCGCATGGACTACGAGCTCTCTTACACGCTCAAGGGCGGAAAGCCCGACTTCCGCGAGAACCGGACGGAGGGCGAGGTTCTTCTCACCGATGACGGTGACGCCGAGGCTGGTCGCGCCGACACCGTCGAGGACTTCGTCCAGCTTAAGGGCAACGACGTCCTCAACCTGCGCGCCGACACCGCGCTGACGCTCGGCTGGAGCGCCGGCACCGCCGAGTCGCTGGGAGACCTCATGTACGAGCTCGGGCACAGCCGCGCGTACCGAGTTATCGCCGAGCCCGCCCGAAAGATCGCTTCGGAGTTCGCCACGCGCGTCGGCCGCAACCGCGACCAGGTCATGAAGCTCGAACGTGACGTCCGCGCCAACTGGGAGCGCCGCGGCGAGGGCGACACCGTCGATGTGCGCAACAGCAACCGCGCCAAGCTCAAACGCATGCTCGAGGAGATGAACGCCATCCTGCGCCGTTATCCCGAAGCGGTGCACCGGATCGCCGACCCTGAGCAGCAGATGTCCCAGAACAACCAGCGGATCGCCGTGCTCGAGCAGGAGATCCGCATGGACCGCACCGCGCCGCGCCGCCCCGGCGGCCGCTGAGACGCAACCCACCGCACTTCAACCGAGAGCCAGCCATGAGAATTCACAAGAACATCCGTAACTTGGTTAACGCGCTCGCCGTTGGCGTCGCTCTTCTGGGCGCAACCTTCGGCGTCCTCGCAGACAAGATCCACCTGAAGGACGGCCGCGTCCTTGACGGTACCGTCGTCCGGCAGGACGGGGCCTTCGTTGTCTTCCGCGTCAACGGCAAGGAGGAGATCTTCGACGCCACTGAGGTGCTCAAGATCGAGAAGACCGAGGCCGCCAACTCCGACGCGAAGAACGACGCCTCCAAGGCGGAGACTAAGCCCACGACTCCAAAGGACGAGGGCAAGCCCGCCGAACCCGCCAAGGATGCAGGCGCCGCCGCGGGCGTCGCTGCCGCCGCTAAGAGCGCCGGCAAGACCCTCAGCGGCAAACCCGCTCGCATCGCCATCATCCCCTTCGGCCCCCCCCAGTCCTGGAAGAACAACAAGGAGTTGGCAGACGTTGACACGCTCGTCGGTGGTGAGATCTCCATCAAGCCTTGGATGGACATCATCCCGATGCTGAAAAAAGACGGCGTCGACACCGTCGTTGTGCAGATCAACTCCGGCGGTGGATACCTGATGGAGATGAACCGCTTCCCGGACGTCTTCCGCGAGTACAAGAAGAACTTCCGCGTGGTAGCGTGGGTCGAGTCGGCGATCTCAGCGGCCGCGATGAGTCCTTGGATCATCAACGAGTTCTACATGAAGCCGGGCGGACACATTGGTGGCTGCACCGGCTACAGCGGGCCCGGCGTCGCCATCAAGGGCGTAGAGCTCCTGGAGATCCTCGATCAGATGAAGCAGCTTTCGATCGAAGCCGGTCGCGACCCGCTGATCATGCGGGCGATGCAGATTGAGCAGCCCCTCTCCTGCAACATCGACGAGAACGGCAACGTCACCTTCTTCGGTGACTCAACCAGCGGCAGTTTCCGCATCAATCCCGACGGCCAGGTACTTACGCTCAACAGCGAGGTCGCCCGCAAGATCAAGTTCTCCAGCGGCACCGCCGCCGACCGCGACGAGCTCGCCAAGGCCATGGGGCTCAGCGAGTACCAGTTCGCAGGCGCCGAGGCGGTGAAGCACATGGAGGACTACCTGCTCAAAGCGCACAAGGCGCAGGCGTTCTTCATCGACACTGCGCTGAAGTACATCCTCGCTCGCGACGCCGCCGTCCAGTTGGCCCGGAACCCCAACGACCCGCGGTTCTCGACCGAGCTCGGCAAGGCCCGCCAAGCCCTCAACGAGATGAAGCGTCAGGTGGAGCTCAATCCCAACTTCCCCTTCATCCTGGGCAACCAGATCGGCGTTGAGAACATGGGTCCAGCGTGGTTTGCGCAGCAGGAGGAGCAGCTCCGCGAGCTTGTCCGCCGCGCACGAGAGGCCGAGGATCAGCGCCGCCGACAGCGCTGAGATGGATTCTGCATCACTCAAGCCCCGCCGTAAGGCGGGGCTTTTCATTGGCGGCCATCGCGCGGGCCGGCGGCTACGTTCCCATCATGAGCCAGCCAGCGTCAAGCCCGACCCATATGCCCATGAACGAGTTTCGTCGGCGTGGGCACGCGATGATCGATGCCGTCGCCGACTATTGGGAATCCCTTCAATCTCCCGGCGCTCCGCCCGTGCTTTGTCCGCGCAGGCCGGGCGATGTCCTGGAGTCGATCCCTGCCGATGCGCCCGAGCACCCTGAGCCGTTCGACGACATCATGGCCGACGTGCACCGCCTGATCGTGCCCGGTCTCACGCACTGGCAGCACCCGTCGTTCTTCGCGTACTTCCCGAGCAACGGCTCCGCGCCGGCCGTGCTGGGCGACCTGCTCAGCACGGGGCTGGGCGTCCAGGGGATGCTCTGGGCGACCAGTCCGGCCTGCACCGAGCTCGAGACGCGAGTCACCGACTGGATGGCCCGCGCGCTGGGGCTGCCCGGAGCGTTCCTCGCCGAGCCCGGCGGCCCTGCCGCCGATCCCTGGGCATCCGCACACGAAGGCGGAGGCGTGATCCAGGGAACCGCCAGCGAGTCGACGCTCGTGGCCCTGCTGGCAGCCCGGCACCGCCTCGCCAGCTCGATCCTCGCGCTGTGCCCACCGTGTACTGCTCCAACCAGGCGCACTCTTCGGTCGTCAAGGCCGCAATGATCGCGGGTATCGCCGAGCCCGACGGCACGGCCCGCGTGCGCCAGATCGCCACGCGCCGCGACTGGACGATCGACGCCGACGCCCTGCGCGACCGCATCCGCACAGACCTCGCGGCGGGCTTCCGACCGGCGCTCGTCGTCGCCACGCTCGGCACGACAGGCGTGATGGCGTTCGACGACCTCCGCGCCGTCGGCGCCGCTGTCGATACCGCCGGATCGCCGCACCCTGTCTGGCTCCACGCCGACGCCGCCATGGGCGGCGCCGCGTTCGTCTGCCCGGAACTCCGCGCCGCGCTGGCCGGCGCTGAGCGGCTCGACTCTCTCTGCTTCAACCCGCACAAGTGGTTGCTGACGTCCTTCGACTGCGGCCTCTTCTGGACCCGGGACCGCCGGGCGGTCGTCAACGCCCTCTCCGTCACGCCGGAGTACCTCCGCAACGCCGCCAGCAGCGCGGGCACGGTCACGGACTATCGCGATTGGCAGGTACCCCTAGGCCGGCGGTTCCGGTCCCTCAAGCTCTGGTTCGTGCTGCGGCACTATGGGCTTGAGGGGCTGCGAGCGCACATCCGCACCCACCTCGCCGCCGCCGACTGGCTCGAGGCGCAGGCCCGCGCCGACGACCGCTTCCAGCTCGCCGCCCCGCGCCCGGCCTGCTC
>DASPMT010000414.1:0-3279 GCA_035626935.1 Phycisphaerales bacterium
AAGGGGCACATGACGATGCCGGCCGGCGCGGGGATGAAGGACAAGCTCCTGATGGCCGGGCTGTCGCGCAAGCTCGAGTCGGACAGCCGCCTTGCCTTCGACCAGCCCATCGCCGACGCCGCCAAGACGCTGGGGGCGACAGTGAAGTTCGAGGACTGAAAGAAGGGAGTTCGAGGAAGCGCACCCGAATTCTGCGCTCCCGGCTCGCCTTGGAGCCTGCGCTTCGGCTCATTCAAGCTCGTTCTACGGCGCTCTGAGTCTTTCTTACTGCACCAGACCCTTGGTCAGGCGCATGAACGCCGTCTCGAGGTTCACCGCTTCCTCGGTGAACTGCGCGATGCGGAATCCGTTGTTGATCAGGATGTTGGGAATGTCCGACAGGTCGTGGCGCGCCGTCGATGCGCCGTTGGTTGTCGTCCCCGAACTTCCCGGCGCGACCCCGTCGAAGTTCACCTGGATCAGCGGGAGCGTCACGCCCCCCATCACCGGGCCCTGCCCCTCGTTGATGGCCACCTTTGTCACGCCCGGCAGCTTGCTGAGCAGCTCGGCGGCCTGCTGGGTCCGACCTGTCACGGCCACCTGCACCACCTGCCCCATGCGGGCCCGCTTCACCGCGTCTGCCACGTTGCCGCTGAACAGGAGCTGCCCGCGCTCGATGATCCCGACGGTGTTGCACATCTCCGCCAACTCGGGGAGGATGTGGCTCGAGATGATGATCGTCTTGCCCATCCGCTTGAGCTCCTTCAGGAGCTCGCGCATCTCGACGCGGGCGCGCGGGTCAAGACCGCTCGCCGGCTCGTCCATCAGCAGAACCTTCGGATCGTGCAGCAGCACGCGCGCGACGCTCAGCCGCTGCTGCATGCCGCGGGACAGGCTGTTGACCTCCGCCGTCGCCTTGTAGTTGAGGTCGGTCAGGTCCAGCACGTCCTGCACCACCTGCTTCCGTTTCTTGCCGTGGATGGAGTAGCAGGCCGCGAAGAACTCGAGGTACTCGACCACCACCATGTCTGTGTAGGCGCCCATGAAGTCGGGCACGTAGCCGATGATCGGCCGGATCTGGCGGTTCTGGTACCCGACGGTCAACCCGTCGATCATCGCCTGGCCGCTGCTGGGCTTCAGAAGCGTCGCGAGGATCTTGATCGTCGTCGTCTTGCCGGCGCCGTTGGGGCCGATGAAGCCGAAGCAGTCCCCGGCGTTGATCGCCAGGTTGAGGTTGTCAAGCGCGGTGAAATCACCGTACTTCTTGGTCAGGTTGATCGTCTCGATCATCGGCACGCTTGCACACTCCGGTCTATCGCCCCGACCCGCTCACACGCACACGGCTTTGACGCACCCCGGTCCCCATCAGTTCCCCGTCACCCGCGGCGGATTGTCCGGGAGCGGGTAAATCCACCGCACGACCGTACGGCCGGTAGAGCCCATCGGGTCGCCGTCTAAGGTCAGCGGTACGGGCGAAGGGCTGTTATCGAGGTACCCGACGACGATCACGCACGGGCGGGTCATCCAGCGCGAAAGGTCATACCGATGGGTGTCGGACCGCTGCGCCAGCACCTGACGGGTGTTGCTGTCGCGGGCGTCAGGCGGGTCGAGCATGCCGTAGAAGGACAGCGCCATCATCCGCTTCTCGAAGTTGCCCGGCGTCGGAGCGGGCGCCGGCTGGTTTCCAAACCGGCCTGTCGTTACAGCGAACCCGTTGTAGTCCACGTCATCGCTGACGTTGCCGACCAGATTGCGCATCAGGCCGGCTTGACCGGTCGACAGGCTGTACCACGTCTGCGCCTCCGAATCGAGGTCCAGCAGTTCACCCGGCTTCCACTCCGCACGCTCGTAGTAGCCGCCCTCGACCTGCAGCTGCCCGACGTAGCTCTCCTGTGCGCGCACCGGACGCTGCCCGCGCACCACCAGGACGTGAACGCTCTTGAGCGTGCCCGGAAGCTCGTGCTTCAATGTCCCGTCGAGCTTCCAGCCGCGCTGCGTGCTGTCCGGGCTCAGCACCAGCGCGCCGGACGAGGACCCGTCCTCGACCAGCGGCATCGGCATCTTCCACGCGGGCCCGCCGAGCCACTCACCCACGTAGTTCTTCGTTGTCGAGCGGGCGGGCGTGAGCACCTTGTGCGGGCTGCGGCTGTTGACCCCGTACGCCTGCGAGTCAGCGAACGACGACGGCGCCGCCGCCGTCAGCTCGCTCGGCGCAGGGTCCCAGGCTGCCAGCGTGTTAAACACGGGGTTCTTCGCGTCCGCCGCGGCCGCCGGGTCGCCGATCCCCACCTCCATTGTGCCGAACCGCGGCAGCAGGACGCTCATCCACACCTTGGCGCGCTCCTGCGGCTGGCCGTAAATATGATCCACGATGGTCACGTGCTGCGCGTCGAGCTTGCCGGGCTTCAGCCACGTCGCGCCCCCCCACGCCAGCGCCGTAAAACCGAGCACGACCGCGACAAAGCCGACCCAGGCGTGCCGGGTCCGCTCCTTCTTCTTGGCCACCCAGAACCCCAGCGGTCCGGCGACGACCCAGTAGCAGGCAAACAGCACGAACGCCAGCATCACGCCGGCGAACGCCTGACCGGTCTTGTTGATCAGACCGGGCAGGTCCTGATCGAGCGCCCGCGGCTGGCGGTTGGTGAAGTTCCGCGGCCCGGTGAAGCTCGGGTCACGGGCCTTGACCACCTCCGCCTCGCTCAGCAGGCGGCCTCGCCGGCCCAGCACGCGGTTCCAGAAGACGTCCGCCCTCACCGCGTTCATGTTCTCGAGCATCCGGTTGCCGACGTCGAAACCCACGACCGTGACGGCCCCAAAGCCGATTGCGCGGCTCGTCACGATCGACTTGCCGTCGGGACCCGCCAGGATGCGGGTCGCTTCATCCGGCTTTGCATCGGGCAGGGGCTCGACAAGCTGGACGATCCCGCGACCCAGCTCCAGTTCCTTGTCGTTGATGAGCGGGCGGTACGGGTTGAGGTCGACGTTCTCCAGGCGCTGGACGCTGATGCGCGGGAAGATGTCCGCCAGCGGCTGGGCTGGGTTGGTCCACGCCTGGCCGACGGCCGGCAGAACGACCACCAGGTGCCCGCCCCGCATAACCCATTCGCGGATTGCGCGGGCGCGGTCCTCCGCAAGGTCAGTCGGCTCCATGCCCGGTCCCGTCCCCGCCCAGAGGATGCACTCAAGCTCGCTGATCCCCATCCACCGGTCCGGAAGCGTCTCGGCCGAGAGCTGCACCAGCTCGACGCGCTCGTGGGCCATTGGCGGATGCCCGCTGTTGTAGCCGGCGTCCGTTGCGAA
>DASPMT010000415.1:0-7711 GCA_035626935.1 Phycisphaerales bacterium
AACCACGTGCGAGGCCTTGATGATGGGCACTCCCGTCGTCACGCTCGCCGGTCCGACGCACATCGCGCGTGTCGGCGCGTCGATCCTTACCGCCGCGGGCGCTCCAGAGTTGATCACGACGTCGGCCGACGCCTACGTCGAGTTCGCCCTGTCTCTGGCGCGGGATGGCGAGCGGCTGGCCCACTACCACGCGACGCTTCCCGGTCGGTTCCGCGCCGGCGCGATCTGCGACGAGCCCGCCTTCGCCGAGCGGATGACCGCGGCGCTGGAACGCATGGCGGGTGGGACGGCGTAACGGTTGAGACTCAGTCTCAATTCGTCCTACACTCGCCCGATGCCCGTTGAGGAAGTCCCCCAGACCGCCAACCTGCCGCTGCCGAGCCAGGCCGCGCGCCCGCTTTCGACGTTCCGGGCGGGCCAGTACGGACTGGTTGTCGCGTGCCGCGTGGAAGGATCCGATGCGCCGATCCTGCGCGCGATGGGGCTCACCGAAGGATCGATCGTGCGGGTTTGTCGCGTCGGCGAGCCCACGATCGTCGCGCTGCTCTGCCACCGCGGGTGTCACTGCGCCAGCAGCCGCGTGGGGTTGGCACGTGCGATTGCGGACCGCGTGCTCGTCACCGAAGAGCCGGTGCCGGAGGGTGAGGGAGAGGGCACGGGTCAGCGGTGAGCGTGGCCACGACCGGTGCCGTACTGCGCGTGGCCCTGCTGGGGAACCCCAACACGGGGAAGACAACGCTCTTCAACCGGCTGACTGGCCTGCGTCACAAGACCAGCAACTTCCCCGGCACGACGCTCGAGGCGCGCGAGGGGCGGTTCGACGTTACCGCAGCGGGCGCCGCGGCCGAGGTCGTCGAAGCAGTGGACCTGCCGGGCATCTATTCGCTCGACCTTCAACAGCTCGAGGCGGAGGTGTGCCGCGACGTGCTGGCCGGCCAGACGGCGCTCAAGGGCGCCAGGCTGGCCGAGCCCGACGGCGTGCTGCTGGTGCTCGACGCGACCAACCTCTCGCGCAACCTGGCGCTGGCGGGCGAAGCGCTGCGCCGGCGGCTGCCGACGGTCGTCGTGGTGAACATGGTGGACCTCGCGCGGAAGCAGGGGCTCCAGATTGACCATGACCGGCTCAGCCAGGCCCTGGGCTGCCCGGTGGTGCCGGTCTGCGCACGCTCGGGCGAAGGAGTTGACGAGCTCAAGCAGCAGCTCGTCCGGACGGTCGAGTCACGGGTCGTCCCGACGGCGACCCCGCCGGGGGACGCCGGCGGCCTGCGCGCCTGGGCGGACGCGGCGTTCGCCTCGAGCGTGCGCGGGAGGTTCAGCGCAAGCGAGGGCTGGACCGACCGCGCCGACCGAGTGCTGACGCACCCCCTGCTGGGGACGGTCGCGTTCGCCGTGATCATGGCGCTGGTCTTCGCGGGGATCTTCTGGCTCGCCCAGTTCCCGATGGGATGGATCGAGGGGCTCTTCAACGGCCTGGGGAGCGGCATCGACTGGCTCTGGGCTCGGACCGGCGCCACCGAGGGGCTGATGCACGACCTGCTAAAAAACGGCGTGGTCGCCGGCGTCGGCGGCGTCGTGGTGTTCATCCCGCAGATCTGTCTGCTCTTCTTCCTGATCTCGATCCTCGAAGACACCGGCTATCTCGCACGCGCGGCGTTCGTGATGGACCGCGTGCTTCGCCCCTTCGGCCTGCCTGGTCATGCGTTTGTCCCGCTGCTCTCGAGCCACGCCTGCGCGCTGCCCGGCATCATGGCGACTCGGTGCATCCCCGATCCGAAGGAGCGGCTGGCCACGATCCTGGTGGCGCCCTTTACCACCTGCTCGGCGCGCCTCCCGGTTTATGTTCTGCTGACGGGGTTGCTCTTCGCGGGCCAGCCGCTGCTGGCGGGGGTCGCGTTTGTCGGGTGCTACGTCCTGGGGATCGTTGCGGCGATGCTCAGCGCGCTGCTGGCGCGACGCACGATCCTGCGCGGGCCGGCCCGTCCGATGGCCCTGGAGCTCCCCAGCTACAAACGCCCGTCGTTGCGCACGGCGGCGATCGCGGCGTACGACCGCGGCCTCATCTTCCTGCGCAAGGCGGGCACCGCGATCCTGGCGGTGAGCATCGTGCTCTGGTGGCTGGGAGCGTTCCCGAAGGCCGGGCCGTCGCCGGAGGCGGTGCGCCTGCGTGAGTCGGCGGCGGCTGTCGCCGAAACGAAGCCGGAGCGGGCGGATCAGATGACGCTGAGCGCCGATCGCGTCGACGCCCGCTACGCCAAGTCGCAGAGCATGCTCGGACGGCTGGGCAAGGCGGTCGAGCCGGTCCTTCGCCCGCTCGGCTACGACTGGCAGCTCTCGGTCGGCGTGCTGGCAAGCTTCGCGGCGCGCGAGGTTTTCGTCGGCACCATGAGCATCGTCGTCGCCGGCGGCGAGGAGGGAGACGACGAGACGGAGAACCTCCGTATCCGCGAGGCCCTCGCGACCGCCAAGCGCGACGACGGCGTGACGCCCGTTTTTACCCCTGCCGCGTGCTGGAGCCTGCTCGTCTACTACGTCTTGGCGATGCAGTGCATCCCCACGCTGGTCGTCACCGCACGCGAGGCCGGCGGTGTGAAGTGGGCGATGCTGCAGCTCGCGTGGATGAGCGCCGTCGCGTACGCGGCCGCCTGGCTGGCGTACTCCGTTGCGTCCGCCTGATGGCCCCGGCCCGAGTACGTACGCTTCGGCGTGCCCATCGGGGACTGGCAATTCTGGGTTGTTACGCTTCTGGCGGTCTGCGCGCTCGCTTACTTGCTGCGCAACGTCCTCCCAGTGCCGTTCTTCAGCAAGCGCGCCAGGCGCCGCAAGCACGAGTCGCGTGCCACGCTGACGGTGGGCGGGCGGCAGGTTGAAGGACGACGGGTTGAAGGACGGCCGTTCGAGAAGCCGTAAGCGCGGGACTCAGCGCCGCCGGCTTCCGCAGAGCACCGCGGCGAACGCCAGCACCGCGGCCCCCGAAGGGCTCGGCAGATAGACGGTGTAGGACGCGTCCATCGTCATGCTGGCGCCGGGCACCATGGTGAACACGCCGTTGCCGTCGTGACTGGTCTGCGCTGCCCGGTCAGCAGCGCGTGGGCGTGGATGGTGATGCTGCCCGACCATGGGACCGGCGGCTGCTGAAAGTCGGCATAGAAGCGGTACAGGTTGGCCCAGGGAGCGAACGTGCCATCGCTGGGATGAGGAACGCCGTCGACCGCGGCGTTGGCGTTGCCGCCGTTGACGCGCCAGGGCTGCTCGGGGGAGCCGTCGGCGTTGTCATCGGCGTCACCGTCGCCGTCAGCGTCGGTGTCGGCCCGGGTTCCGCCGACGAACGCGTCGAGCCCCACGATGCGTTGCTGATCGGCCGAGAGCGTGCCGTCGCCGGAGCCGTGCCGGTACGGGGCGAAGACGCCGAACAACGTCTGCGCCTGGTTCACCGCGCCGGGCTGCAGCGTGGCGATCCACCCATCGGTGCCCGTCGACGTGATGGCCGCCTCGCCACCGTCGGGCGCGGACGCTCGAACGATGCCCCAGTTCTCCCCCTGCGTCTGCATGACGCGCCCTTGCAGCCAGAAACCGACCCGTCGCGGATACGGCCCGGGTTCGGCCCCGGGGTACATTGGCCACGGCCCCGTCGGACCGCCGGGAAAACCATCGGGGACCAGACGCAGTTCGAACGTGTACCCCTGGCCCAGGGCCGCGCCTGTAGACACCATCAGCATCAACGCCGCGAACGAGCTTCGCATGAGAGTCCTTCCATAGTCCGGCCATGAGTGAGTGAGCGAGTTGAGGGCTCCCCATCTTCGGCAAGGGATGATCCTCCATTCACATCGGATTCGAACCGTTGTCGAAGCATGATCAGCGCCGCCGGCGCAGCCCCGCTACCGCGGCCAGACTCAGTAGAGCCGCCGCGCCCGGCGTCGGCCACATGCGGATGGTGAATGTCGTTGCGAGCACCTGCCCGGGGCCGAGCTGCAGGGCGTAGGTGGCTCCTCCCGGACTGGTCGGCGAGGCCTGTACCGCCCCGTTCAGCAGCGCCGACGCGTTGATCGTGATGTCGCGGAGCGTGGTGACATCGGAGAAGTCGACGTAAAACCGGTAGAGGTTGGCCCACGCCGAGAAAGTGCCGTCAGAAGGGTGCGGCTGGCCGTCGGACGCCGCGTTCGAAGGGCCGCCGTTGACGCGCCACGGTTGCTCGGGCAATCCGTCGAAGGTGTCGTCGACGTCCCCGTCGCCGTCGGAGTCGGTGTCCGAGCGAGTGGGGCCGAGGTACGCGTCGAACCCGTAGATCCGCGTCACCATCGGCGCGGCACCGCCGTTGTCCAACCCGCCGTTCTCGTTGCCAGCGCCGCCGGGAAACGGCGCGCTGCCAGGCGCGTTGCCGGAACCGCCGGTGTTCGCTCCCCCGCTGCGATAGCCCGTTCCGCGGCCGAACAGCGTGCCGCCGCTGTTTACCACGCCGCGGGAGAGCGACGTGCCCACCGCGGGATCGTTCACAGAGATGAACGAGGCACCTCCGCCGGCGGGTGACGAGGCGCGCGTGATCCCCCAGTTCTGCCCGCTTGTCTGCGCGACGCGAGCCTGCAGCCAGAACCCGGCGCGCGTCGGCAGCCCGGCCAGCGGGGTGCCCCCCAGGATGTAGGTGTGCGCGGCGCTCGGGCCGCCCGGCGACCCGACATCGCCGTCGGGGATCAGACGCATCTCGAACGTGTAGCCGTCCTGCGCCAGCCCCGCGGCGCACAGCGACAGCATCAAAAGAACGGCCGGCACGTTTCTCATGGTTGCGGTCCTCAGAATCGATTCCTTCCTTTTCGACACGCGGCAAGGTGGACCGCCTCGTCACCTCCGGCGGCACTGAGCGACAGCCTGCTAAGCCTAACAACGCTCCGGCACCCGGAGTAAACGCCCAGCCCGGTCCGCCGGGCGAACCGGCGGAGCCCCGTCCGGGATCGACCGGAACTCGTTGTGGTAGTTAGTTTGAGCGTGCGCGGCACGGCAGGCCGAAAGGGCAGCTTGGCGGGTGCGGCTTTCACGGACTCCTGCCTTTCCTCGTTCGCCGCCGGTGCTCCCTGTAAGCGAGCAACAAAAACCGGGATGTCGGGCGCACTTACCGCCGGCGCCGCAGGCCGGCCAGACCGGCGATGCCAAGCAGTCCCGCAGCACCCGGCGTCGGAGTGGTGAACTGGAAGCTGGCGGTTTCAAGCTGCCCGGGCGCGAGCTGCAGGGCAAACGACGAGCCGCCGGGGCTGGTCGGCGCGGCCTGCACGGCGCCGTTGATCAGCGCCGACGCGTTGATGGTGATCACTCGCACGTTGGCCCAGTTGCTGACGTCAAGGTAAAAGCGGTAGACGTTGGCCCAGGGGGCGAACGTCCCGTCACTGGGGTGAGGGACGCCGTCCACCGCCGCATTGGTCGTTCCGCCGTTGACGCGCCACGGGTTCTCGGGGAGGCCGTCGCCGTTGTCGTCGACGTCGCCATCGCCATCCGCGTCGGTGTCGGCGCGGGTTGAGCCTAGGTAGGCGTCAAAGCCGTAGATCCGTCTGGCGATGAACCCGGAGCCGCCGTTGTCCAATGTGCCGTTCTCGTTGCCGGCGCTGCCGGGGAACGGTGTCGCACCGGGCGCGTTGCCGGTGTTGCCGCTTGCGACGCCGCCGTTGCGGTAGGGCGTGGCGCGTCCGAAAGCCGTGCCGCCGGTGTTCACGACGCCGCGGCTCAGGCTGGATGCGCTCGCGGGGTCGGTCAAGGCGATGAATGACGCCTCGCCGGCCGAGGGGGACGAGATGCGGGCGATGCCCCAGTTCTGGCCCGTCGACTGCGCCACACGCGCCTGCAGCCAGAAGCCGATGCGCGTCGCACCGACATTGAAGTTAAAAGTGGTTGCGGGCGTAGGACCGGCCGACCCCGACACTCCGTCGGGCACAAGCCGCATCTCGTAGGTGTAAGCGTCCTGCGCAAGCGCAGAGCCCGTAGAAACAACCGCCAGCAACGCGATAAGCGAAGTCCGCATGATGATCCTTCCCTTTCCTCGCCGGGCTTCCCGACCCGGCGCGACACGACGGAAGGACCATAACCGAGAACGCCCTCGGCCGCAAGGGCGTTGCCACAAGAATCGCGCGTTACCCAGGTTCCCACCCACCCCGAAACCCGCTCCCCGACGTTAGTCGGGCGAGCCGGTGAACTGAAGTCTGACGCGGGGCGCGTGGTCTCGGGAGCAGCGCATGGTTGTTGCGCCCCGCGTAAAGGATCACCAAACTCAAAAGTGGTCTGCTCGCTCCGGCTCAGCGTTTCTCCCTGCGCGCTCGCATAAGCGCGAGTCCGCCAAGGCCCATCAGCGCCCAGGCGCCCGGCGTCGGCAGTGCTGCCGCCAAGGTCGTCGTGACGCTCGAAGGCACCGGCTCCTGCCGCTGGACGCCGGACGCGATCGCAGCGGGCGCAACCGGAGCGGCGGTGGTGATCGACAACAGCGAAGCGGCGACGGTGGTCAGCATCGTGGTTCTTCCGTTGTGGCCCGGCGCCGCGGAGGCTCCTCCGCGGACGGCTCACTGTGCGTTCCATTTGTGCGTCCAGCAAGCCCCCAAGGCAGGGCGCGGTCCGTCTGTGAGGGCAGGGCCGATAAGGACAGGAAACACCGGCCGCCGCGCCGCCCTGCGCAGGCTCAACCCCCTGCCCTCGGGCGTTCACCTCCAAGATTGCCGTGTTGCCCACCGGCCCGGACGCCTCCCCTATAACTCATCATGACCGTTACCACGACCGTTTCCCGCCCGGTCGCCGTCCAGGCGAGCACGGGCTCGACGACGATCCCAAGCACGATGAAGGCGCTTTACAAGCACCACGCCGGCCCCGAACTCAAGCTCGACAACGCGCGCAAAGTCCCGACGCCCGGCCCGCGCGACGTGCTCATCAAGGTGAAGAAGGTGGGCATCTGCGGCACCGACCGGCACATCTGGGAGTGGGACGCATGGGCCGCGTCGCGCATCCCCGTCGGAATCACGACCGGACACGAGTTCGTCGGGAACATCGTCGCCCTCGGCTCGGCCGTCACCCGCTACCAGATCGGGCAGCGCGTCAGTGCCGAGGGGCACATCTCTCCCGGCACCGGCTACAACGCCCGCACCGGCAACGCCCACATCGCCGACGGCATGGTCATCCTCGGCGTCGACCGCGACGGCTGCTTCGCCGAGTACGTCTGCATCCCCGAGGAGAACGTCTGGCCGGTCCACGAGAGCATCCCCGACCACGTCGCCGCCGTGCTCGACCCGCTCGGGAACGCCGTCCACACCGTGATGGAGGCGGGCGTCAGCGCGCAGAACGTGCTCATCACCGGCGTCGGCATCATCGGGCTCATGGCCGTCACCGTCGCCAAGGCGGCGGGCGCTGCGCGCATCTTCGTCACCGACGTCGACCCAAAGCGCCTCGCGATCGCACGCCAGCTCGGCGCGGTCGAGGCGTACGACGCCCGTGACACAAAGTGGATCGACCACCTCCGCAGGCAGACCCACAACGGCCCCGACGTGCTGCTGGAAATGGCGGGTGCACCCAGCGCCATCGACGCCGGCTTCCAGGCCCTGCGCCCGGGCGGCACGGCCGCGCTGCTCGGCATCCCCAGCAAACCGTTCGTCTTCGACCTCACCAACCACGTCATCTTCAAGGGCGCCAAGGTGCTCGGCATCAACGGCCGCAAGATGTTCCAGACCTGGTACCAGATGGAGGCCCTGCT
>DASPMT010000416.1:0-5114 GCA_035626935.1 Phycisphaerales bacterium
CAGATCAGCGCCGGGATCCAGCTCGGCGGCGGGCTCGAGCACTCGACCTCACACTGGGGCGACGAGGCGATCAACCCCGCTCATCAGCAGGGGGAGAAGGACTGGACGGAAGCCAGCGGCATTCCCGGCAGGGGAGTGACCTCGTCGTCGGACGAAGAGTCCACGAGCAAGAGGGGCTCGGGGTCCGGCAGGAGCTCGAGCACTGCCGGACGCAACGACGAGACGGGCGAGAACGAGGAAGATAACCGGTCCACGCGCCGCCCGACGGGCCGCTCAAACCAAACCGGTTCACGCCAGTCGTCCGACCGCGCGGAGGAGAACGACGATCGGGGTCGCGACCGAGAAGGCACCGACCAGAACAGCGATTGGCGCGAACGCTCCAACCAGTCCGGAGCCTCGCAGCGGACCGGGGCCTCGCAGCGGACAAACGGCGACCGCGGAGCTCGCTGGTTAGACCGCGGATCTGTCCCCGGCGACACCGACGGAGGCAGGCTCGCACGTCAGGACCGCTCGTCACGCAACCGGCAAGGCCAGTCGGAGTACGGCGGCGACTACGGCCAGCGCAGCGATTCGGTGCAACGCCGCAGTTCTGAACAGCGCGGCGAGACCGAGCGCGGCGGCCGAGCCACCGAGCGTAACCGGTCCGGGTACGGCGACCGTGAGGACCGCGACGCGCGCAGCGCCAGGGGCTACGGCGGCCAGAGCCGCCAGCAGGGCCAGGGCGGCCCGTACCGCACCGACGGCGGTGGCACGTACGGAAACGACCGCACACGGGATGAACAGTCGATGGACCGGGCGCGTCGCTCGGGCCAGAACCGGGGTTCCCAACGTGGGGGCCAGAGCACGCAACAGGAGTCAGATCAAATGAACCGCAACTCAAGGTCACAAGGCGGCAACCGCCAGCAGCACCGGCTTACCGATCGCGAACGCTCTACCGGCGGCCGCCGCTCGGCGCAGTCGCAAGACCGCGGCGAACGCGGTCAGTTTGAGGGTGAGCGCGGCGGCAACTTCGCCGGCCGCACCGGCTTTGGCGGCGGCAACTCTGGCGGCGGCGGGCGTGGCCGCGGAGGCTTTGGTGGGGGCGGCGGAGGTGGCGGCGGCGGTTACGGCAGAAGCCAAGACAACCGCGGCGGCAACGCCTCGTACATGGAGCGCGACGATCGGGGGCGCTTCGAGGAAAGCCGCGGCGGATACGGCGGCTACGGTGGCGGTGCACAAGGCCGCGGGCAGCGTGGTGGCGGCATGAGCCGTTTCGAGGAGGAATACGAAGGCGGTCGCGGTGGTTCGCGCGGCGATCAGGGCAACTGGGAGGAAGAGGGTCGTTACGAGCAGGGACGCTCCCAAAGCTACAGAGGTGATGACCGGGGCGACTGGGAGTCGTCGCGCGGCTTCGAAGGCGGCCGTGGCGGCTGGCAGGACCAGGAGGACAATGACGAAGGTCAGTACTCCGGTCGGGCCGAGGCCTGGGAAGAGGACTACGAAGACGAAAACGAGGGTGGCTGGCAGTCTTCCCGTGGCGGCTACGACTCTGGCCAAGAGGAGGACGATCGCGATTACGGCGGATCGATGTCACGCGGTTATTCAGGCGAGCGCGGCGGCTACCAGGACGATGATGACCGCGGCGGCTCACGCACACGCGGCGAAAGCTCAGGGCGCAGTGGTTATCAAGGCGATGAGGGCGACCGAGGCGGCTCACGCCCGCGCGGCAACAGCAGCTCCAGTCGGGGCAGCACCTCCAGCCGTGGTTCGCGCGGCGGTTCGTCGCGCGGCAGCACCAGCGGAGCCCGCGGGCGATCATCGAGCGCACGTGCGAGCGGCGGAGGTGGCTCCAGCCGTTCCTCGTCAGGCCGCGGCAGCGCCGGCACCCGGAGCGGCGGAGGCAGCAGCCGCTCCAGCGGCAGCACCGGCGGGCGCGGTTCACGAAGCGGCGGAACCTCATCGCGCTCCACGGCCGGCTCGCGCTCGGGCGGCGGAACATCGGGCGGCACCTCCGGCCCGGGCGGCGGCGGAGGCCGCGGACGCGGCTCCTCCGGCGGCGGTCGAAGCCGTTCCTCGCGCTGACCAAGCGTGGACGGCCCGCTGACGGGCCGCTGACAACACAAGCACGCAACCGAGCCGGCGGGCCTCCCCCGCCGGCTCGGACTGCTTTGCGGTGGGACTCACTACCATCAACCGCGGGCGATCGCCCCTACGCATGCCCACACCAAAGCAACGCCACGATCGGCTGACCGTCCACCGCGGCCCGATTGCGCGCCGGCTCGGCCTGTCGCACCTGGGCATCCGCGCCAAGATGATCGCGATCATCGCCCTCCCCACTGTCGCGGTCTTTCTGCTGGTGCTCGGCCTCGTACTCGCCCGCCTCTCGGCGACCAACCGGCAGGACGTAGAGCGCAACACCGCCGAGCGCACAGCGGCGGTTGCCGCGCGGCTCGACGCCGCGTTCGACCGCGCGGCCGCGGCGGCTCGTGCGACGGCGAGCCTGCTGGAGACGACGCCTGACCTGACCGATCAACAGCTCCGCGCGCTCCTGCGCACGACGGTGCTCCAGGACGACGCCGTGTACGGAGCGGCGGTTGCCTTCGAGCCCGCTTCGCCGAGTGACCCGCTCGCGGCTCCATACGCCTACCGGTCCGGCGACGACGTGCGGACAATGAACATCGGGCGCAACGTTTACGATTGGTTCAACGACCCACACTGGGAATGGTGGCGACGCCCCCGTGAAAGCGGTACGCCGGCTTGGACGGAGCCCTACTTTGACAGGGGAGCGGGCGAAGTCCTCATGGTGACCTACTCGACTCCCTTCCGGCGCGACGGGCGTTTCCGCGGAGTGGCCACCGTCGACATCCAAGTATCGCGCATCCGTGAGCGCGTGGCGGCGGCCCTTGTCGGCGTCACCGACTTCGCCATCCTTACGCGCGGCGGTGAGTTGGTCTCATCGCCCCGTGAGTCGGACGTCATGTCCGGCAAAACGGTTTTCGACTCCGCGCCGTCCGACCGGAAGGAGGCGTGGCGGGCCGCGCTGGGCGGCGGATCGGGGTTCGCCCTGCTGCCGGCGCTGACCGGCTCTCCACAGCGCGGCTGGGAGCGCTGGAGAGAGGAATCGTGGCTCTTCTACGCGCCGATCCGTTCCACCGGCTGGGTGTTCGCGGCGATGGTCCCGCAGAGCGAGGCGCTGGCGCCGGCGCGGGCACGGACACTCGAAGTCGCGGCCGCGCTGACGGTGGCGCTCGCGCTGATCATCGCCTCGATCTTCGCCGTCAGTTCGCTGCTCACGCGGCGCGTGTCGCGGCTGGCGGCGGCGGTGCGGCGCATCGCAACGGGCAACCTCGACCACCGCCTGGCGGTTACAAGCTTCGACGAACTCGGCCACCTCTCCCACGGCGTGAACACGATGGCGCGCGACCTGAAACGCCACGCCGAGGAAATGGCCCGCACCCGCTCGCGGAGCCGCGAGGCGATGATCTTCGCGCTGGCACGCCTCGCGGAGTCGCGCGACGACGACACCGGGACCCACCTTGAACGCATCGGGATCTACGTTGAGCTGCTGGCCACCGAATTGACGCGACGCGACCCCGCGTTGGATGCCGATTGGGCGAGCACGGTAAGGGCGACCGCGGCCCTGCACGACATCGGCAAGGTCGGCATCCCCGACGCCATCCTCAAGAAGCCGGGACGGCTCACCGACGACGAGCGGCGGCGGATGCAGGCCCACACCACCATCGGGGGCGACACGCTCATCGCCGTGCGCCGCGAGTGGAGCGAGGACGATTTCCTGCGCACCGCGGCGGAGATCGCCCTGCACCACCACGAGAAGTGGGACGGCACCGGCTACCCCTTCGGCCTGGCCGGTGAAGACATCAGCTTGTCTGCGCGCATCGTCGCCGTGGCCGACGTGTACGACGCCCTCACGAGCCGCCGCGTGTACAAGCCGGCGATGCCCCACGCCGAGGCCGCCCGCATCATCACCGAGGGGTCGGGCCATCACTTCGACCCGCGGATCGTCGCGGCGTTCATCGCCGTCGAGGCGGAGTTCCGGGTCGTCTCGGAGTCGCACGCCCGCGCCGGACGCTGACGGCTCAGACGCACCCCGCGAAGAAACGGTCGATGAAAACGACGAAGTCGTTGTTGTCCCACGCGCCGTCGATCCCCGCGACGCCGCCGGTCGAGCCGACGTCCGCGGACGGCACCTGCGCGAAGAAACGGTCAATGAAGACGACGAAGTCGTTGTTGTCCAAGCGACCATCCGGTGCGTCCAGGCCGCCGGTCGCTCCGATATCGGCGGGCCCACACGGTGGAAAGATGGTGCGGCCGATCCAGCGGTTGTTGACGACCCCCATCGACGGGCTGTTGACGGTGTACCCCTCGGGGACGTTGAAAACAGGCGTTTCGGTGAAGCCGGGACCGTTGGTGGCGATCGACGCGTTCATGCTCCAAGTGACGCTCCCGGGGGAGGACTCGAACTGCCCGCCAAACCCGGTACCGCTGGGGGTGCGGCTTGTGTTCAAGCCCATCGACACGGCGAACGGCTGGTTGACCGTTACGAACACGGGCGGGATGCTCACCGCCGTCGAGCCGCCCGAATTCTGCACGTAGACCGACGACTGCCCGGAGCTGCCGGCGATCGACGCGCTCGCGGAAACGTTGTAGCCGACAGGCGTAACGCTCACGCCGCTTGAGGAAGTGGACGCGACGACGCTGAACTGCGCCGAAACGGCGATGATGTCGGAGCCCACGTCCCCGCCCACGTAGCTCACGACAACGTCGTTCCACGAGGCTCCCGAAGAGCCCGAGCCGCCGAACACGAGGCCCTCGTAGCGACCGGGAAGCGCCGTGAACTCTCCCCTCGACCCGGACCCCTGCGACGAGTGCTCGATCAGCCCACGGTCGACTGACGCGAAGAAGCCCTCGCTGCCGCTGCAGGTGGCACGGCTCGAAGTGGATGAACACCTGGAAACCCCCAGCAGCGGAAACTGGCTGCTCTGGACTCCAGCGGTGAACGACTGCGGGGACCCGGGGTACCAGAAGAACGCGCCGACATTGGTGGAGTAACTTCCCTGGGCGGCGGCGATGGCTGGCGCGGCGGCCAGTGCGGCGGCGGCAATAGCGGGGGCGTA
>DASPMT010000417.1:0-5614 GCA_035626935.1 Phycisphaerales bacterium
ACCGCGAGCGAATCGTCGTGCCCGGGAAGGCCGGGTTGCCGTCACTGTCGCGGAAGCCTGTGCTGGGGTTGGGGTAGTCGTCGTGGTCGGCGTTCACCTGCGTCACCGCGGCGTCCGCGGCCTTCCAAGCGAAGATCCCCGGCTCGAACGTGCGCATCGTGCCGAAGAGCGACGGGGTGGTGTTGACGTTGCGGACCTCCTGCCACGACGCGTTGTTGAGCGAGTTGGTCGCGACCGTCTGGCCCGGCCGCACGAACTGCGCGTCGTCGGCCGCGACGTAGTACGCGTCGACGTAGTAGCGCGTGCTGGCGGGGAAGCCGCCCGCCGGCGGCGTCACGTCGGCCGTCGGCACCTGCAGCCGCGAGCGGATGACCGAGTCGGACGTGCCGGTGCCGGTGGTGAACAGCGAGGTCCCCAGCGCGGCGTTGACGACGTTCTTCGGCCCGAGCCCCCCCTGGCTCCCGTTGAGGCTGCCGCCATACGTGTCGGTGCAGTTGACGCCCAGGGCATCGCCGCCGACGCTGTGGTAGTTCTGCATGCTCGGCCGCCAGACCAGCGGCTCCTGGCACGCAGCGCCGGAGTTGGTCGACACGAAGCCGTGCTTGAGCCACGACTGGCCAAGGTGCTCGAAGCGCGAGTAGGCGCCGTAGCTCTTGAGCCGGTACATGTTCTGGCTGATCACCGGGTGCCGCGTGTTGTCAAAGTCCGGCGCGTAGCCCCCCTGGTCGATCCACAGCACCGGGTAGTCGCCGTTGTTGGACGAAGTGGTCCCCACCGAGTAGGCCGTGATGCTCCCGACCGGACGTCCGGCGTCGACGGTCGTGTTGGTCCCCCACTTCGGCACATCCGTGATCGCCGACGTGTAGACGTCCGGCCCGAGCACCGGGCTGGGCGGAATGATCACGCTCACGTTGATGTTCCCCGAGCCCGTGCGCCCCAGCTCGTCGGTCGCCGTCACGCTCACCGTGCCGCCTGCGGTGACGCTGGCCACCTGGTACGAGTAGACGTTGTCGCCCGCCGCCACGTCGCCGTTCAGCCCGTCGTCATGGAACGCCGCCGCGGCCGGCCCGCCGACGGTGGTCAGGTTGCTCACCACCGAGGTGATAGGGCTGGCGGGGTTGCCGCCCGGTGTGACGGTCACCTTGAAGAGCCGGCTCCCGCCCGGCGCGCCGCTGCCGGGCGTCGTCGAGCCGCCCGAGACCGAGGGGGGGTAGGGGCCGGTGCCGGGCACGACGCCGACCAGCGTGATGGTCACGTTGCTCAGCGTGGCCGAGCCCGGCCCGTACGAGTTGCCGTACCCGACCGTGAGCGGCTGGTTCGTGAGCGTGACCGGCGCTGGGTGCGCGAGCACGGAGGAGGTGAATGACGTCGGCGCGCTGCTGTTGGGCGCGCCGGTCCCGTCTGATGCCACGATCGACGCGCCGTTGACGAACAGGTCAAAGTGCCCCCACTGATGGTCGTTGACGGTGGCGCACATGTCCGCCGCCCACGACCCGCCCGCGGCGTTGTCATAGTCAAAGTGGAAGATGATGCCCGTCAGCGTGCCGCTGAGGCCCATCGTCGTGACGGTAAAACCCTCGCCTCCGTTGACGACCTGCGGGCCGGCAAAGTTAACGGTCACATCGGCCAGCGCCGAGGAGGTCAGCACCGCGGCGAGCGCGGACGACAGGAGTTTGGTCTTCATCTGGACATCCCTGGAGGGTCGTGTGTGTGGGACGAGGGCCCCGACCCATAGATAGAAGTAGACCAGACGGACGGGAATTGTCAAGGCAAGGGTAAACCCGGATGACGGTGGCACCGCCAGCAGGTCCAGAGCCACCGGCGAGCCGTGTTCCCGTGCCGTCACTCCCCACCGAAACCACCCCGACGGGGCCGGCCAAGGTCCTTTCTCAAACCGCTGACCGACGTGGATCGAAGCGGAGAATGCGCGTGGGCTTCGCTTGCGTTCAAAGGAGGGGAGGGGGCGGGTCAGGCTTCCTCCGGCGAGATGCTCACCCTGGGCACGGAGCGTGCGCACCACACCATCCTCCGTTTCACGTTGCGTGCGCCGTCGCGCGACCACCCCACGCCCATAGCGAGCGCACCCGGCGGCCTCGCGCCCAGTTCCATCCCTATTCCGATCCGCTGCCGGTGTTGAGTGAGCGTTCTCGGCGTTCTTTCACAATTCGCGGCGAGCTGTCACATCACCTTGAGCACCTCTGTTGCATCTGAGAACAATCCGCTGAGCGATCTAGTAGCGAAACGCTGAGCGCGGGACGAACTCGCCGCTCCCCGTAGGCGACAACAGACGCAGCCAGCGCGGAGCGACGCGCAATATCCGCCTCCCAGCGCCGGGCCGCTCTCCGTGGAAATACCCAAACTGCGTGAGCAGGCGTAAGTGCAAGTCGCATGAGTTACATCCACGGTCGGCACAGGCAACTCGCGTTAACAATGTGTCAAGAGAACAAAAACGCTGATATTCTATATGCAAAGCAGTCGGTTACAACTCGGCAAAGGTGCTTGCACGCAAGGACAAAGCCCGTTAGTCTGGTTTCACGAGCCGGTAAAGAGATCAAACCGAGATGTGCGAGGACCCGCGGCAAACAGGCCCCGGGCGCTCGGTTTCCCTTGGCCGGCCGAACTCAAGGAGCTGGACCCATGAAGTCTGCGTTGACACTTGCACTGGCCTTGTCCGCGGGCGCGGCAACACCCGCGCTCGCTCAATTCGCTCCGACGAACAAGATCGCACTGACCGGGGACGCGGTCCCAACGACGTCGGTAGCGTTCGAGAAGGTGTTCTCGCGTCCGTCGATCAACCGGTGCGCCGACGTCGCGTTCGTGGCGCAGCGCGAGCTGCCTTCGTTTGACTTGGAATCGATGATCTGCGCCTGGGAGTCAGGGCTCTGCAGCACCGAGCCGCCCGGCCCCTCGGTACTCAGGCTGGTCGCCCGCGACGGCATGTCGGCCCCCGGCACGGGCAGCACCTTCTTGGGCTTGAGTAACGGATCCTGGGGGTGGTGGATCGTCGATGCCAGCGACATCGGCCCTCACCTCCCCTTCAACCACGCCGGGAGCGTCGCGTTCCGTTCTCAGCTCGACGATTGGGACTCCATCGCCGGCAACGACGACGGCCTCTTCCGCGCCGACTTGTCCTCAGGCTCCTACGCAACCACCAAGCTCTTTCAGGCCGGCGACGGCTCGACCGTCGTTGGCGACGACCCGTCCACAGTCTACGACGAACCTGTTCTTGGACCCTGGGCGCTCAACGACAGCAAGCGAATGCTCTTCCCCGTCGATGTGAGCTCGCTCGTCGCTCCCAGCGTCTTGCTCTCCCAACCTCTCGGCACACCGACGCTGGCGCAGATCCTCGAAGGAGACTACGGGGCCCCCGGTATCAGCGGTGGCACGATCAGGGACGCCATTATGCACGGCGCGCTCAACCGCAACGGAGACGTTGCCGTCGTCGCCGGCTGGGAAACCACCAGCCCGCTCGACGCGGGCCACGCGATCTGGACAGGCGACGCCTCGGCCCTTTCGCTCGTCCTCGTTGACGGCCCGACCCCTTCCGCGATGGGGATCGCGGCCAACTCGAAGGTGCAGGTCTACCCGGTCGCCGTCGGTTTCAATTGTCAAGGTCAGATCCGTTTCGAAACCCTGTTCACCGAGCCCTACGCGGACGATCCGGACGTCGTGCCGGGCGTGAACGACCACTGCATCTGGATCTGGACCCCCGGTCCCACGCCGACGTTCTCACTGGTTGCCCGAACAGGAGACCCGATCCCAGCGAACTCCGGAACTCTCGCGGTCCCCGGCGCAAGCATCCTTCAAATCCACATCGGCTTCGCCAATCTGAATTACAACCGTGTGATGGGCTCGTGCGGCCGCACCGCGTACACCGCAGTAGTCGAGGACGAACGCGACCCCTCGGATGGACAGATGCCCGATGGAGATGTCAGCGGTCTCTGGGCAGGTCAGCCGGGACAGATGACGCTGGTGGCCCTTGAAGGCATGGTGGCGCCCGGCGGCCACGCCGCGGACGGTTCGCCCGGCACGTTCAAGGAGTTCTACGGCAACCTCATGTCGATGAACGCCAAGGGGCAACTCATCTTTGAGGCGGATGTTGTGAACGCCGACGGAGAGTTTAATGGCCTGTGGGTCTGGGACCCGACGCCCACCGGCGCGGCCATGCCGCTATACGCCATCGCACGATCCGGCCGGAGCTTCGAAGCGGACACCGCCGACTACCGCGTGATGGACAGACCGATCATTGTTCCGCACGCGGGCTCCGAGGACGGCCACGGGTGCGCCATCAGCAACCGCGGCTACGTTGCCTACCGCGGCACGTTCGGCGGCCCGGACGAGTCGTCCACGACCCGGGGCATCTACCGGGCAAGCCTTTGCCGCGCTGACTTGTTCATGGACGAGCTGCTCGATCAGGAGGACCAGTCCCTGTTCCTCACTTACTACTACGGCTCCGACGACCGCGCCGACTTCGATCAGAACGGGCAATGGGACCAGGAAGACCTGTCGATGTTCCTGAGCTTGTACTTCGACGGCTGCGACTTCAACCCGGACTGCGTGTTCGGCGAAGGGTGCGGCTCGTGACCGTCGGCGGCTGGGTCGCCTTCCTACAACCCACGCCGGCGCGAGCGTAAAAGCTCACGCCGGCTTTGAACAACAAAACCGAGTGCGCCCGGGAGTTGGAGACCTTAGGCTCTCTGTGCGCGCCCAACACCCGGGTGCTGGCTCGCCTCCACTCGAAAGCCAGAGCGCTAACACAACCTCAATCATGCCTTGGTCCGACGGAGCCTCTTGTCGTCGAAACAGCTGCGCCAGACTCACCCACGTTGATGAAGATGTCCACCTGCTGCCCGACAAAAACACCAGCTTGTGCCGAACCGATCTTGAAAACGATCTGCATCACGCGCGTGTCCACACGCTCCTGCGCAAAGCCTGACAGCGCCTTCTTGGGGGTCACCAGCGGCTCGATGCGCACGAACTCGAGCGGGATCTTCTGGCCGGCGCCGCCCCGCACCACCGCCGTCGCGGGAGCGCCGGCGACGACACGGGGCACATCCGACTCGTTGATGTCGGCCCGCACGTGCAACGGGCCAAGGCTGCCCAGTGTTGCCAGCGGCTCTTCGAGCACCCCGGCCGGCGCGTACTGGCCTGCGCGAGCCGTCACCCTGAGGACGACCGAATCCGCGGGGGCGCGGGTGGTCAGCCGGTCGATGTCGGCCTGCGTGCGGGCCGCCGCCGCGCGGGCCAGGCTCAACTCGCTCTCCGCAACCGCGATGTCCTCCTTCCATGCGCCGGCAAGGAGCCGGTCCAGCTCCGATCGACGCGCGGCCGTCGCGCCCTCCTCGCGCGCAACCGCCTGTCGCCGCTGGACGCGTTCCTCCTCGCTCACCGCTCTGGGATCGCCGAGCCCTTCGACGAGCCGGAGCTTGTGCCTGGCGTCGATGAGCTTGGCCTCCGCCTCGGCCAGCGCGGCCCGCGCGATGGGGATGTCCTCGGGGCGCGGCGAGGCACGGAGCCGGGCAAGTCGGGCCTCCGAGAGCCGGGCTGCCTGCTCCCGCAGCGCAAGCTCGGCGCGCAGGTCGGCACCATCGAGGGTGAAGAGCGGATCGCCCGC
>DASPMT010000418.1:0-2684 GCA_035626935.1 Phycisphaerales bacterium
CATTGAAGCAGCTCCACGCACACCGTCTCGACACAGGCGTCAAGAAGGGGAACCGTCGAAGCTACCGCGCCGCAGAGAGCCTGTCAACCGGAAGTACCCATAACTCTCCTGCGCCGGCGTCATCTGCGCACCCCTTGTTCTCTCACCCCCGCGATTCAGGTGTTCGCCGCTCGCTCGTCCTGCGTGTTCAGTCATAAGTGCACGAGATTGATTGCACCTCAGCTGTGCGCCGACCTACACCAGCGATCACCATTACAGCACGACCCGCACGTGCCACACCGGCTTGCCGGTGCTTGCCCCGCCCCGGTTGAGCGCCGGGTCGAACCGGTACCCCGCGTACCCCACCCGGTTGTCCAGATTCGACCCGCTGAGCACCCCGTACCCGCCCCCGCCGTAGTCCCCGTTGCCGTCCACATACGCCGCGTTGAACGCCACGTCGTCGTTGCTGTTGTAGCTCCCGTCGGGCAGCCCCACACCGCCGGTGGACCCCGAGTCGGTGTACCACTGCTGGCTCCCGGTGGTCTGCGCCAGGATCACGTCGTCGTTGCTCAGGTTGCCGTCGGGCCCGATCACCGCGCCGCTCCGCCCCACGTCCGCCGGGTTGAAGCTCGTCGGACGCCCGTACGCGTCGTAGCGGACCCGCTCCACCACCGCCGCCGTGAACGCGCTGTCGGCGCGGACCAGCGCCACCACGTCGTGACGCCCCGTGCGAAGCGACCGGAGGTCGCGGAACCGGAAGCAGAACTGCTCGGTCGCGCGCGACCGACTCATTTGACTTCCGGTGTTCGTGCGCTCCGCTCCCGAACACACGGCGTAGTACACACGCTCCTCGCGAGACAGCGGCGCCGCGTCGTTGTCCTTGTCACGCTCGCGGCAGACCGTGCGGGCCGAGCGCCGCGAGGCGGAGCCGGAAGACGATTTGTGCGGCCGAAGGACGCCTTCGCTCCGTCGATGTAGCTAGACCCCCCACGACCCGCGTGGTGGTGGCTGTAGACCTCGCTGGGCAGGCTGTCGCTGTCCTCCCACACCGCCACAAGCCGCCCCGTGCGGATCGTGCGGAGCACGAGGAGCCGGAAGAAGAACCGATCGGTCGCGCGCGACCGACTCATTGACTTCCGGTGCACGTGCGCGTCTGCTACCGTGCACACGGTGTGCTGGTTGTGACGCCACTGGTCAGACCCGTCCACGTCCGAGTCGCCGTCGCTGTCGGCGTGCTCGGCGATGAGGTGCCCAAGCCCGTTGTAGCGGTACTCCTTCACAAGCGACCCGCTCTGCCCGTTGCCGTCAAAGGCCTTCCGCAGCCGGTTCCACCCGTCGTAGACGTACCTGAAGCCGTAGGCCGTCTCCGTCCGCCCGCCCGCGGGCTTGTCGTCGTCAACCAGGTTGCCGCTCTTGTCGTAGGCCGCCTCGTAGTTCAGTGCCGTGCTCCCGGTCCCGTCTACGTCACGAACGCTGTACTGGTTGTTGTCCCGGAAGGTTCCCGCGGCCGTCAGCTCGCTCGCCCCGTCCTTGCTCCGAACGTAGCTTGTCCAGTTGCCCGCGCGACTCGATGTTCTGGCAGCGAACCACGGCAAGCCCTCGAGCGGCTTAACAGTGCTACTCGACCAGGCATCTTGGCCGGGCTGTCCGCCGTATGCCTTGGAGGTTCGCGAGGCCTCCATCATTCATTTGAGAAAAGACAATGACTGAATTGCCGCCCGACACATATTCGACAACGCTACCCCGCCCTCCCCTGCGACATCGTCTACCAGCTCATCGATACTGCTTAATTTTAGGTCCCTTCCAGCGATTTCGACTAGTCTCTTCCGAGCCAGCCAGATACATATAACAGCCTGAGCTGCCGCAAGTCGGTAGACCACAGGGTCACCTGGTGATGCGATTCGATATACACGATACCAGTGACCACAGAAGACAGTCAACTCCATCAACAGTTCGACCGGCAAATTCGGCGCATCTTCACAAAGTGCGCGAATGGTCAAATTATTAGTATGTCTCGCTGAGCCATTTAGCAGTGGCCGCTCCAGCTCAAGCACGAGCAGCAATAAAGCAAACAGACTGCGCCACTCGTACGAGTATCCGTTCTCCTTCGACATCGCGATGTATCTGGAGGCAGTGCCAATAGCACTGGTACTCAGGGTGATGGGCGGCACGCTTGCGTACCGGCACCAAGACAACTCCTGTACAACGCGATCGACATCATCTACCACCTCGTGTTGCGCCTCCGTTTGCAGCGCTGATTGAACATCAATGTGATGAACTCTCGAAGCCAAGAATCTCCAGCAGTTATCAGACGCATTACTCATTAGGGGCAATTCTCCTCTCGCAAGCGCTCGAGCTCCTCGATCTCTCGCGTTAACCTTCGTTTGGCTTCCCGATGCCCGGCATCTGCCACGCCACCGAAGCAATTATTGATTACACTCTCTCTCGCAGCCATGCATCTTCTTGCTAATTCTAGCATGTCGTCGATCGCTTCGCAGAAGTCGCGGCGCCTATTAGGCGCGTTTGGGCGGCGGGGCGGCAGGGGCGGCAATCGACTCTTATCAAAAAAACTAGGATCTCCGTCTGGGACACGCTCACCACAAAATGCAAGCTTGTCCTCTTTGGCGTTATCACAGTCAATTCTTATGCGCATTTCTCTTGTAATAGTTACTGTTATTTTTTCTGCCTCGACCATTCTTTGAGCT
>DASPMT010000419.1:0-2870 GCA_035626935.1 Phycisphaerales bacterium
CCGCGCGTCCGATGGCATGATCAAGCTCGCGCCCGGTCCGGGCGGAAGGATCGCCTACACCGTCACCAGCGCGGCCGACTTCCGCGAACTCGACGCCGGCGACGCGCAGCCGCCGCCCAACGAGTTTGCGCCCCGCGTCAAGGCGCTCGCCGAGTCAATCCTCGCCGATCGCGACGTAGACGCTGCGAAGTTCCGGACAAGCCCCACCGAAGTCCGACGCGCGGCGCAGGCATTTGTCACCTATTTGAGCGCCTACCCGTACACCCTGGAGATGATCGCCCCCAAGCCCGGACAGGACCCCATCGAGATGTTCTTGTTCGACGTCAAACGCGGGCACTGCGAGTACTTCTCCGCCGCCATGACGGCGATGCTCCGCTCGGTCGGCATCCACGCCCGGATCGCCACCGGCTTCGCCGCCGCGGAATTCAACTCCGTCAGCGGCTACTACACCGTCCGCCAGTCCGACGCGCACGCCTGGGTCGAGGTCCGCATGTCTCCCGACCACTGGGAGACCTTCGACCCGACGCCGCCCGGCGAACTGCAGTCGTCGCGCCGCGCATCCGCCGGACCCATCGGCTGGCTCAAGCACCTCTGGGACGCGATCGAGTTCAGCTGGCTCGACAACGTCGTCGCCTACGACAAGGGGATCAAGCTCGACGTCGTCGGCCTCGCCGGGCGCGCGGACCCCGGCGCCGCGGCCGTCCGCTGGCAGAACCGGCTCGCCGAGATCCAGAACTGGTTCCGGCGCCACCTCCCCGAGGGCGTGCTCACGCGGTCGCTGATCGTCGGCGTCGCAACGTTCGCCCTCGTGATGGGGTTCTACTGGTTCATCAGACTGGGTGGCAAGGCGTTCGCGCCCCTGCGCATGTGGTTCGCCCGACTGTTCCCGGGCGCCGCCCGCGCCGGCGCCACCGCGGTGCCCGTTCCACCCGACGCGCTGTTCTACCGCGAGGCGCTCGTAGCGCTCGCGGCCGCCGGACGCGGCAAACCCGACCCATCACCGCCGCTCGCGTTCGCCCAGACGCTCGAGCCCCCCGCCGCTGAACCGCTGCGCAGAATCGCGGAGCTCTATTACCGCTCCCGGTTCGGCGCGTCCCCCCTGGAAGCCAATGAGCAGGCGGCCGGCCGATCGTCCCTGGCGGACCTCCGGGCAGCGCTGCAGTCGCACAACCGTCCGAGAACCTGAGGCCGCGCCCCGGTATCCCGTAAGGGGGCCTCTACCCGGTACGCCCGCGGGTCGATACACCCCGCAGCCGCTGCGCCCATTCCCGCGCCCCCACTTCAGGACGATCCAAATGCCGTCATCGAACCGCTCGCGCACCGAGAACTGGAAGCACTGCCTGTCACAGATCGCCGAGCGCAACGGCTCGCTCGAGCTGGCCGTCAAGGTGGACCACCTGCTCAACCCCGGCGGCGACTTGATCTGGCGCGTGCGGCTCCTGCAGATCACCGACAAGGAGATCGTCGTAGAGCACCCCGCCGCCGTCGGCCGGACCTTCAAGCTCTCGACCGCGACCGAACTGGTGTGCGGCATGACGATCGGCCAGAACCGATGGATGTTCGGCACGCGCGTCGTCGGCGCTCGCACGGTGAAGACGCCGACCGGCCGCGACACCCCGGGCCTGATCCTGGCGCTCCCCGACAAGGTCGAGCGCTGCTCGCGTCGCGAGTTCTTCCGCGTCCCCACCGCGCAGTTCAACCTCGCCCAGGTGGAGTGCTGGCCGCTGCTCGACCCGACCAGCGCGGTCACCGCCGAGACCGTCAACCGGGCGATGATCACCGATCAGCTCAACGGTGTCACGGCCGCACCGACGCCCGAAGACGCCGCCGGCGCGCTCGCCCTGCCGAACGTCGGGCCGAAGTTCCACGCCAAACTGCTCAACGTCTCCGGCGGCGGTATCGGCCTGATGTTCGAGCCCAAGAACCAGGGCTCGGTGGACCGCAACGCCTTCCTGTGGGTCAAAGTCAACCTGCAGCCCGTGATCGCCACGCCGGTCGCGATGACGCTGAAGCGATGCCACACGCACCTGGACAGCGCGCAGAACCTCTACGGCGGATTCTCGTTCGAGTTCAGCTTCCACGCCGCCCACCAGCGCTTCGTCGTCGATCTGTTCACGCGCTACGTTGAGCTGATCGAGTCGCGCCAGCGCGAGGCCCGTCAGAAGGCGGCCTGAACGCAACCCGTCTCCCAAGGACGGAGCGGCCTCGTCCGGCCGTCACTCGAACGCGACCCGCCGGTTGCTATCGTTTCGCGATGGCCTCCACCCCCCCCGGCTTCCGGCTCGCGTTCGACGTAACCAACCTCGACGCTACCTGCGCTTTTTACAGGTCGCTCGCGGGCTTCGAGACCCGGTCGGTCACCCGACAAGGCGAGATCTTCGAAACGAGGGAACTGACCAGCCCCTCCTACCCCGGCGTCCAATTGTTCGCCCGTCTGGCCTTCGGCAAGAGGGCCGCTGGCACGTCCCCGGGAACGATCACGTCCATCGGCCTGCCCGTTGCCGACCTTCCGGCGACCATCCGCCGCCTCACCGGGCAGGTGCGCTGGGTGGGTCCGAACCCCGAGTCCAGCCCTGACGACGCCCGCGACTCGGTGAGCCTGCTCGATCCTGACGCATACCAGATCCAGCTCTACCGGGCATAGGCCATGGCAGTCGGGCCCCCCACTTGCTTCCGCTTCATGATTCCCGCATAATCCCCCCGCCGGCCCGTTTGGCCGGAACTTCGCGATCCGCCCGATCGACGATCGGCGGTCGTTTCAGCGCCCCGCGGGCACGGCAACGAGCCGCGCCCCGTGGAGCCCCGGTCGCCCGCGACCGGATAGATCAGACCTGACCCCGCCTCTCGTGCCAGTACAAGCTCACGTGAAC
>DASPMT010000420.1:0-11759 GCA_035626935.1 Phycisphaerales bacterium
CAGCGCCTCCGCCTGGGGCGGCTCCCGGATCGCCGCCCGGAGGCGGCATCACGCCCGGCGCCGGCGGGATCTGGCCGGTTTCGATCATGGCGAGCAGCATCGGGTTCATCGTCGCTAGCTGCTGCGCCAGTTCGAAGTGCTCCATCAGGTGCGCCTGCACGGCCGCGCGCTTCTCGGGGCTGTTTCTGACCTCCGGGTCGAACAGCAGCGTCTTGTGCGACAGGAAGTGCTCGGCGTGGCGCTCGGTGATGACCGCTTGGACGGGCTTGCCGTCACGCAGCATGTCGTTTTCTTCGAGGATCCACTGCTTCTCGTCGAGGACCTGGGCTGAAACGGGCTCCAAGGTCCCCGTCTCCATCACCTGCACCAGGTCGTCGGGCGTCTTGATCACGCCCAGCTGCATGTAGCGGTCGGCCAGCTCCATCTTGCCGGCGACCGTCTTCGCCAAGGGGTTCTGGGAGCGCATCCGGACGCGGTGGACGTTGCCTAAGTCGGCCCCCTTCCACTTCCTGACCTGCGTCTGGCGGTTGCGGCCGGTGATGTAGACGACCTGCTCCTCGGCGGCGAAGCTGCGGTAATGGCGCAGGGCCATCTCCACCACGCGCTCCATCGCCAGGGCGTATGCCTTGCTCGCGGCCTGGGCGAACTCGAGCGCGTTGGTGACCAAGGTCGCGATGGCGCGGCCCGAGGTGACGCCGGGCGGCGGCGTGCCGCGGAGCGCGGCGTTGATGTGGGACAGCTCCATCATGTGGGCTTTGACGGAGTCGACCCACTTGAAGTGGTCGGCGGGGATCCCCGAGAGTTGGAGTTCCTTCGGCTCGCCGGCCGTGCCGTTGCCCTGGAGGTTGTACTTCAGGAACCTGAGGCCCCCGATGTCGGAGACCGCCATGTCGGCCTGATTCGGCACCAGGACGGTCTTCAGCCCAAAGGCCGAGTGGTTTGAGGCGATGACCGAGACGCCCGAGTCGAGCAGCTCCTGCAGCGGCAGGAGTTCCGAGAAGAGCGGGTAGCCCAAGCCCGTCCCCAGAATCTTCTCCGGCTGGCAGGGGACCACGGGGATGAACCGCTGGCCGCCCTCCGGATTGTCGGGATCAGCGCCGTAGGGGTTCACGTCGTTGTAGAAGACGGCCGTCGGCGAGGCAAAGGCCACGTGCCGGCCTTGCGGAAGCGACGGGGTCGAGCGGTGGTAGAACTCATAGACCCGGACGCGGTCCTGGCTCGTGAACTCCTCAAACGAGTAGCGCGGCTTCACCGACGGCAGGGAGCGGATCTCGGCCTCAAGCTGCGGGTGCTGGGCGATCAGGTCCCAGCGGTTGCGCGAGATGCCGACCAGGATCCAGTCAAGCTCGTCGAAATCGAGCGAGAAGTCGTACCAGACGTCTCGCACCGAGAGGTTGTGGACGGCGACGTCGCCCGAGGGGATCATCTGGCCCGCAGGCGCCATGACGAAGCGCCCTAGGGCGTGGTCCCAGACGGGCATCAGGAAGCCAGAGCCGAAGACCCCGGCGTTCTCCATCAGCGTGTCGCCGCGGAGGTCTAGGCGCTTGTCGGTGACGAACTGCTCGGCGATGGCGTTGTGGAGGCGCGAGGTCGTGAGCGTCTCGGCGTCGCCAGAGCCGGCGAGGGCCTCAAAGCTGAGGCGGGCCTTGGTGACCAGCGAGTTGAAGTCGCGCAGGAGCGATCTAGCCTGGTTCACCGAGGCGGCGACGAGTTCCCCCTGCTCCCCGGTGAACCGCACGCCCGTGTCGCGCCAGAGATCATCGAGGTTGTGGCTGAAGTAGGCCCGCTCGTTGCGGTTCCACAGGGACGCCAAGCCGTGCATCGAGCCGCGCTGGCTCCCCTCCTCGCCGGAGAGGTGGAACATCGCCTGCAGGCAGGAGATCAGCTCCTCGGCCGGCTCGTGAGCGAAGTAGGTCGTCCGCACTGGTTACCTCGCGACGCGCGAGCCGTAGGCCCGGGCCCTGTAGGAGAAAGATTGGATGTCGCAGCTCTCGGCCGCCTGGGCGTGAACGATCCGGGCCTGAATCCACGTCGCCCGGGCGCACTCTCTCGGGACCATGACGCGCAGCGGCTCGTTCGGCTCGGTGCCCAGGACGAGGTTAAGACCCTGCTCCAAGCCCCAGGCGTGGTTCCCCCACGGGCGGTTTCCCCAGCCCTCGCCCGTGGCCTCGGCCTCCCAGGCGGTCTCATCCGAGATGGCTGTGGCGTTAGACGTGAAGGCGACGTCGGCTCGCGTGCAGGAGATCGTCCTGAACGTGGCGACGAACTCAGAGAAGTGCTTCCAGCGGGAGACGTCGCCGGCGGTGAGCGGGGCGAGGATCAAGGTCGATTCGATGTACTTATAGACCCGGCCCGTCGCCCCGTCGGAGAAGGAGACGGGGTTATCGAAGTAGTAGACGGTGGAGGCGCCAACCTGCGTGATCGACGAGATGCGGACGGCCGTGTCCGAGATGACGAAGACGTCGCCAATCTCAATCGTGGTGTCCGGTGCCGAGGCCGTGCACGAGAGGTCGTCGGCGGCGACCGTCCCGATCGTCAGAGCGTAGTCGTTCTCGCAGTAGTCGAGCTTGTTGCCGTTCTTGCGCTCCTGCTGGACCGTGCCGGCCTTGGACAGCAGGTAGAGCTTATCGTCCGAGCTGAGGACGAGAGCGTCCCGGAACAGCGTCGTCCAAGTCGACCACCGTCCGGTGACGATGTTGTAGCAGTAGCAGACGTTTTGCTTGATGACGGAGATCGTCTCGGAGCCCGTGGCTAACGTCGAGGCGATGTTGGACGCAATCAGCGGGAAGGTGACCTGCGTCCCCGAGATCCCGGAGATGACGTAGTTGCCGTTGAGGCCCGAAAGGCCGCCGGTGAAGCCCGAGAGGATGATCGTGTCGGACACCTCGGCCTGCGAGCTAGAGACCGTGGTCGAGAGGACCAGCGTCACGACGTTAGACGTCAGCGAGGCCGACACCGCCGTCTGCGAGAGGGTCTCGGGCGATGTGTTTGGCTCGATCGTCGTCAGAAGGTAGAGGCGCTCGCTCTCATAGCCAACGGCGGTCGTGAGCTGGGCGAAGTAGGTCGAGCCGATGACAGCCGAGATCAAGGGCTCGATCGCCCGGCCCACCACCGAGACGCCGGTCTCGGACGCGGCGACGACGCCCTGCGAGGAGACGAAATAGCACTGGTTGTCGACGACCCGCACCGAGTCGGCGGCCTTGCAGATCACGGTCGTGTCGAGCGGCTGGACCGAGAGGGTCGACGGGCTGTCGCCGCGGATCGCGTAGACGCCGTCCTCCTTCAAGACGAGCACCGAGTCCCTGAGCGGCACGATCCTCAGGATGTCGGCGCTCTTTGAGCCCACGTAGAGGTAATTCACCGACGGGACGGCCTCGGGCTCGCCGAGCTTCGAGACATAGACGGCGTGCGGCGAGGAGGCGTTGGTGCCGGCGACCGTGGTGCCAGAGGTGGGGAGCGTGGGCTGGAAGTTGCCGGTGATGGCGGCGTTGGAGACGGTGAGAGAGAAGGACGTGGCGAATGACTTCGAGACGAGAACCATCTTTCCGGGCACGTCGTCGACGCCCGAGACGTAGTAGGCGTAGATCTGGCTACCGACCTGACCGGAAACCGTGGTCGCGTCCCGGTTGATCATCTTGCAGAGGCTTCGCGCCGTCGCGTCGATGTTGGCCGCCGTCGTCGAGCCGGACGTCACCTTGTACTGCCGGAGGGTCGCGTCCTCGGAGCCGGCGCCGGTGTAGCTCCGGGTGACCCCGCCGGCAGTGACGCCGATCGTGTAGGAGGTCAGCGAGGAGACGGAGACCAAGGCCAACGAGAGCGTGTACTTGGTCTGCGTGTTGGCCAGGAACAGCATGTCCTTGAAGGCGCAGACGTCGCGCGCGAACGGCGGCGCCTCGTTGCCCTGGAGGATTCCCTGGCCGGTGTTGGGGTTCGTGTAGAGGTAGGCATCTTTGAAGATGTCGTCGACGGTGTCCTCAAAGTCGACGTACTTGTTCGAGACGTTGGTCGAGGTGAGGTTCGCCTCGTAGATAAGCTGGAGGTCCTCCTCCGGCTCGGTCGTGTCGGACGAGGACTGGCTGCCGCGGTAGATACGGTAGAAGTACTCGGTCGAGAGGGCGTCGGCCGGCACCGTGAAGTTGAGCGTTGGCTTCTTGTAGACGCCCCAATCGAGTTCGGCCAAGGTGCCGCCCGAGGCGGCCACCGTCGTGGCGAACGTGAAGGTGTTGGCGTCGGCCGTGGTCGCCACGGTCCACGTCCCCGAGACGTTGGAGATCGCCCCGCCCGACGAGGTCTCGGGGTTCTTGATGACGATCGTGTTGCCGACCGAGAGACCGTGGGCGGTCGACGTGACGGTGACCGTCGTCCCGACGTTGGACGCCACCTTGTTGCGGTTCATCGAGTTGGTGATGACCGCCATCTCGGAGGGAGCGCCGACGACCTTGTTCGTGTTGGCGTCCTGCCGGCCGAAGAGCACGCGGTAGCCGACCTGCGCGTCGGGCGCGAGGATCCCGGCGTTGGTGGAGAGCGTCGCCGAGAGGTCCAACCCCCGGGGGATGCCGGCTTTCATGAGCGAGGCCGTCGTCGACTCGATCTTAAGAACCCCCGAGGCCGTCGCCGCGTAGAGGTTCCCCGAGGCTTGAGCGAACCGCGGCTTGCTGCGGGGGTTGATGACCCAGAGCGAGGAGGAGTCGGTGAGGTAGGAGACCGCGCCCGAACTCGTGTTCACGGAGCCGATCTGGCTCGCCGTCGAGAGGAAGATCGTCTCGAGATACTCGACCAGCGCGTTGGAGCCTGTGACGGCGCTCGAGAGCGTCTTAAACCCCCGGCGCTTGATGGCGAAGCTGTCGCGCGTGCAGACGAAGTTCTCCAGCGTCTCGCACGCCCCGTCAGGAGCCGTAAACGAGTTCTGCTGGACGACCAGCCCGCCGGAATCGTTGATCGTGACCTGCGTCAAGGCTCACTCGACCGAGATTTTGGGGTAGCGACGCCGACCGCCGCCCAGGAAATGCCTAAGGGCGCCGCCCAGGATGACGGGTGCCTCGCCCTCAACCCTCGGGGTGAGGGCCGAGCGCATCTGAGCTAGGCGCTGATTCAGCACCTGCTGGCCGATTTGGAGGTTTTCGAGGTCGCCGATCGACCCCAGAACGCGGTTTTGGACGGCGCGCGCCAGGACGACCACGGCTTCCTCGGGGATCGGGACCACGGGCGACTGCTGCGCCAAGCAGAGGTAGTCGCCGGCGGCGAGGTCGGTCGGGAGGCTGGCCGCCGTGTAGGTCACCTGGGTCGAGGCGACGTTGGTGGGCGTAAGATCGTACGCCTTGATGATGTTCCCGGACCGGTAGCAGACGAAATCGGTCGCCGTCGAGGTCGTCACGGTCGAAAGGGCGGCCGCGAGCGTCACGACCCCCGTCGAGAAGTTCACGGCGGAGACCGTCCCGACCTCGTCCGTGGCGACAATCTTCGAAGGCCGCATCGGGAAGGTGACGATCAGGTCCTCCGACGAGCTGTCGGGGGTCGGAACCACGACGATGTGGTCGTTTTGGAGGTAGAACGCCTGCGGCGGGCCCTCGCTCGTGCTCGTCGGCTGGTAGCGGTGGGCGTCCTCGGGCTGGATCATCGGCAGCGAGCGCCGGTTGCCGCTCGCGTCGACAAAGACGACGTCGCGCAGCGTCCGCCCGTAGGCGCGATAGGGCAGCCGGTAGCTCGCCGTGCCGTCGACCAAGTCGATCGTCTTTGAGGTGACGAGGAACTCCTGCCGGAGCGCCGTCAGCTCGGGGACGATGAGCGAGACGACCTCCTCATAGGCGAAGGCGAGCAGGTCGTCGTCGTCCAAGCCCTCGTTCGTCGAGGTGAACGAGATGCCGCGCTTGACCGACTCCAGAAGGAGGTCGCTCGTTAGGATCACTTCTTAAGCCCCTTCGGAAAGGGCTTGGCCGGTCCTTTGGTCTTGGGCGCCGGCGGCGCGCTCTTCGCCTTCGCCAGAGCGCCCACGCCGATTGTCACGCCCTCGGCCTTGGGCTGCGTGTGCTTGCCGCGAAGGAAGGAGGTCATCCGCTCGGCGTCGTCGTCCTCGGCGGGCGCTTCGGGTGTCGGCTCCTCGCCATCCGTCTCGGGCTCGACGGGTTCGGCCGGCGCCTCGCCATCGGAGGCCTCAAGCGCCTCGTCCATCGGCATCTCGCCGAGGCCCTTCGCGGTGAGGACGCGCATCTGGCGCAGGATGTCGAGGAGGGCCTCGCGGGTCTTAGCCGGGTCGGCGTGCATGGGGTCTCCTTAGGCGACGACGTAGGTGAAGGTGTAGGTCCAGGTCCTGGCGGCGTGTCCGGCGCCGGCGAGGAAATGGAGATTCGCGACGTCAGCACTGGGATGGCTGGTGTCAGAGTTAATGCGCGCCGAAAGCGCCTCCTGGTCACCACAACTTGCAACGCCGTGGCACTGCGTGGACGCCGTAAAGTTGGAGGCGATCGGCAGGCTGATCTGTAGCGTCGTTAGCGTCGCCCCAGCCGTCGGGTCGATGTCGCAGGCGCCAGCTACCGTGACGACGTTTCCGACGCGCATGTAGACCGCTGGGTAGGCCGTGGACGAAGCGACGTTCGTGGAGTTGGTCAGCGTCGGCGTGTAGGTACCACTGAGGACGCGCTCCGCAGTCGAACCGCTCAGGGCGCCGTTGTGGCGGACGTCGACGCCGTCGCTGAAGCGTTTCACGCCTGCAAGTGTCTGCGCCCCGCTTGTCACGACGACCGTCGAATCGACATGCGAGCTGGTCACGGCGCCCCAGCTCGGGCTCGTGCCGCCGCGAAGCACCTGCGAGCTGGTCCCGGCGTCGAGCCTCGTCGCCGCGCCCAACGCCCCACCGACGATCAGGTCTCCCTCGGAGTCCATCGGGTTGGTGAGCGGAGAGACCCACGCAAGGCCCGAGGCCGCCCCCGACGACGCCGAGAGCACCTGGCCGTCGGATCCCGCCGCCAGCCGGACGTTGTCGGTGCCGTTGTAGGCGATCAGGTCGCCCTTGGTCGTCGTCGGCGCCAAGGCATCGAAGGCCGCCGTGGCGCCCGTCTGCCCCGTACCGCCGTTGGCGATCGGCAGAGCGCCGGTGACGCCGGTCGAGAGCGGCAAGCCCGTGCAGTTGGTGAGCGTGCCCGACGCCGGCGTGCCGAGGACCGGGGCCGTCATCGTCGGCGCGGTGAGCGTCTTGTTGGTGAGCGTCTGCGTCTCGGTGCGGCCGACGATCTCGCCCACGCCGTGGGTCGACGTGTCCGCCTCGTGGTTGGTGAGGTTGGTCGCCCCGGTGTTGAGCTGCGTCTGGATCGCGGAGGTGACGCCGTTGACGTAGCCGATCTCGGTCGCGGTTGTGGTCGCCGCGGTGACAAACCCCGACGCGTCCGAGACGAGCGCCCGAGACGCCGTCGTCGCTGCAAGCTTTGTGAGCGCGATCGCCGCATTGCTGGCGACGTCGGCGTTTCTGATCGTGCCGGCAGGGATCGTGACGCCGCGGCCTTCGAGCACGTTCCACTGCGTGCCGTTGAACTGGAATGTGGCCACGCCGTAGTTGACGCTGATGACGTAGGTCGAGGCGCCGTTGATCGTCTGGCTCGAGGTCGTGCCGACGGTGATGTTGTTCGTCCCAGCGTCGCCCGTGCCATCGAGCACCGTGAACACCTGGCCCGAGACGCCGGCCGGCAGCGTGACGGTGACGGCGCCCGGCGAGGCGAGCTTGCAGACGACCGTGGCGTCGGTCGCGGCCAAGACGGTCACGGGCGAGGTTGTGGCGACCCGCATCCCGCGCTTTTGGGCGTTGATCGTCTGGGCGAAGTTCGCTAGAGCGACGAGGAAGTCGGTCAGTGCGGCCCAGCCGACGTCGTTAGAGTCCGGGATCCGGGAATACGTCGCGTTGTTCCACGAGACTGACTGCATCCTCGGGTGCCCCTGTCTTAGCGGCCTCGTGCTTGTTTCCGGAAGTGGGCGGCCTGGGTTCTTTCCCAGGCCGCCCGTTCTCCCATTCGATCCGTTCGGAGATCCCTAGCTGGTGGACGTGCAAAGCCCCGCTAGGGGGTCAGGCCAGAATCAGCTCGCGGCTTCGTCGTTGATGTCGGTGACCAGGACGTTCCGCGCCGGCGCCGAGCACAAGACGCACTGGCTCGAGTAGGAGCGGAAGCTCCAGCCGGTTTGGTTGGTGAGCGGCAGGATCAGCTCCATGTCCGTCCCCGGGACCTTGAACGACACCGAGGCCGAGCCGAAGCGGCTCCACGTGTCGAGGTCCAGAACGAGGGCGAAACCCTCCTTCATGTGGCGGGAGGCCTTCACGGTGATGAGACCGTTCTGGCTGTAGAAGCGGATCGCCTTCTGGCCGCGCTCGGCCTTCTCCGGCGAGTAGCTGGAGTCGTCCGACTTCAGCCCCGCCTGCTCGGTGAGCAGCGTCTCCCAGCTACGCGGGTTCACGTAGACGGTGACGTCCGTGTCCAGCCCGGCGCGGTTGACGGCCACCGCGACCGCCTTCTGGAGCTTGGCGAACGTGAGCTTGCCGGCCGTCGTGCCCGACGAGTAGGCGGCGTAGGACGACGCCTTCCAGAGCGGGTACGTGGTCGCCGAGATCGAGAAGAGCGTGCCCGTGTTCTGCATGATCTTGAAGATGCCGGGCATCTCCAGGCTGTTCTCCCAGCCGTCGAACACGAGCTTGTGGCTCGTCGCCGAGGTGGCCGCCGTCGGCGTGAAGTCCACCGTGACGTAGCCGTACTCGGAGTTGACGGCGACGAGCTTGCCCGAGCCAACGACCGAGCCGTCGGAGGTGGCGATCTGCTTCACCTTGACGCCGTCCATCCCCGTCCAGACGCCGGCGGCGAAGCTGCCGGGCGCCAAGAGGATGTGCTTGTTCGTCGTGTCGACGCCGCCCGTGGCGAAGACGATGCTGTTAAGCGTCGCCGCGCCGTTGGTGAACGCGACGCCGCGGTAGGTGGCCGACGTGTAGCTGACGTAACCGAGACCCGCGTCGCTCTGCCCATAGAGCAGCGCGATCTCGAGGAAGCAGTGGTGAGACTTCAGGTTGTTCTTGACGACGTGCTTCGACGCCGACTCGAACGCCTGCTGCCCCTTCTCCGCCGAGCGCGAGAGGGTCTGGAACGGGATCACGGACCCCAGGATCATCTGGTAGTCCTTCAGCTCGGCCTGCTTCACGACGCCGGCGATCGCGGGGTTGATGTCCACGACCTCGGCAGACGAGCCGCCGAAGGTGACGCCCGTCTCGTGCGAGAGGACGACGCACTCGACGTAGGACTCGCCGACGCGCTTTCTCTCGTCCATCGGCAGGTCTTCCTGGAAGACGTTGCCGGCCGGCACGAGGTTCGTCGGGATATTGCCGTAGGACTTCTTGAACAGACCGGGGACGCTGGAGATCGCGGCTGCGGTAGCCATGTTGTCTCAATCCTTAAGGCGAAGCGGGCCTAAGCCTTGGCCCGCGTGCTTTTGAAGCGCGGTCCGAGGTGGTCACTTCACCTGGACGTAGATGTCGATGACGAGGAGGCCCGCGGTCAGGGCGTCGAGGCCGGTGATCACGATGTGACCGCCGACGTTGCCCTGGCTCGAGACCGTGCACTGGTTGGTCAGCGCGTTGGTCAGCGCCGTGGTTTGGCCCTGGAAGCCGCAGCCCAGGACCGGGTCCGCGCCAGTGACGCCGTTCATCGAGGTGATGTTGGCGTCGCTACCGCCGTAGAGGCGGGCCTCGACGTAGAGGACCTTGCGGGCCTGGCCGCCCATATCGACGATGAAGCCGAAGGCGTCGGTGCCCATGGCCGTCGAGCCCCAGGCCGTGGCGGCGGTGAACTCGTCGGTCGCCGCCGCGAGGTCGGGCAGGATCGCCGCGATCTCGGCCGCCGTGTCGAGGCCGGCGTCGAACGTGTAGGCGACGGGCGCACCGAGAACCTCGGTGACGGTCTTGGCGCCGGTAATCTTGAAGGCCAGACGCACGCACTGCGGCTGGCTCGACTGAAGCTTGTCGTTCCAGGCGTAAACGGCAGGACGCATAGGTGGATTCCTTGCTAGGCTTGGGTTTTGCGGACAAAAGGGTGACCCGGCCCGTCGCTTTCGCGGGGCGTCTGGCTCTCCGTGGCGATTGCGGCGCGTCGCTGAGGAGCCGGTCCAAAAGAAAACCGCCGCGACCCTTGCCGGTCCCTAGTCAGGGATTGCGGCGGTCAGCGGCGGCTTGGATTGCGGCTTTGCGTCGCCGGTCGTCAGGCGCCTAGGCGTGCGAAGTACTGGTCCACGGTCTGGGGCTTCTCTCGCTTCTGCTGCTTCGGCGCCGTGTCCGATTGCGGCTTGGTGCCGGTCGGAAAGCCGGGCGCCTTGGCGGCTTGGGCGAGATCGTAGTCACGGATCCGTTTCACGAGATCCGGGAAACGCTTGATGGCGTCTTCGGCCGAAAGTGAGCCGACGTGAGCGGCGGCGTACTTCTCGGTGTCGGCCTTGACCTTTTGGGCGGCGGCCTTGGCGTTTAGCTCCTGGCCAGCGTCGAGTTGCGCCAGGAGGTACTCGGCCACGCGCGCGGCGTTCTCGGGCGTGTTCGCCCCTTCGCCGAGAGCCTCGAGCCCCTCGGCCACGGCGTCGTCGACGGCCTTGACGAAGGGCGTCATGGCCTCTTTCTCAGCCTTCGCCTTCTGCTCGGCCTTCCACTTCTCGAACTCCTCGCGGTCGGCCTTCTCCTTGGCCTCCGCGGCGCGCTGGGCCTTGCGCTCCTCGAGCTGCGCCGGCGTCAGCGTCTCCTCCTCGTAGAGGCCGAAGAGCGAGTCTTCGAGCAGCTTCCGAGCGCCCTCTTTCCCGTGCTTTTGGATGAGGGTCGGCATATCGAAGCCGGCGGCCTCGATGATCTTGCGCGCCCGGGCCGCCTCGGCCTCCGCTTCCTTGCGGATCCGGGCAGCCTCGTTAAAGCGCTCCTGGGCGGCGCGCTTGATCTCGGCGACCTCTGGCGGTAGCTCGTGGGCCGCAGGCTGCGGCTTCTTGGGTTGGGCGGCCTTGGGCTTTTCGGCCCCGCCCTCGTCCTTTGGCGGAACGACGCGGCGGCGCTTCTTGCCTTCGTCCTCGTCGTCGCCCTCGTCTTGGCCTGCTACGGCCTCGACTTGCGACTCATCCGCGGAGGCCGCGTCGTCGGCCTCTCCCGCCTCGGGCGCCGCTTGGGCGCCGACGCTACCAGTCCCGTCCACCGGGGCTCCTGCACGCTAGGGCTGGGGTGCTGCTCAAATTGTAGGCTATGGGAACAACGCGAGCAACATTACCGTTCGCTCAGTTGACTCGGCAAGCAGGAAGCGCGGGGTGACGACGACTTGGCCCTTCTGGTTAACCGACCAGACAAGACTCGTGATCGCGTCGGAGTCGGAGACGGAGAGCGGAATGAGGCCCTTCGGGGTCGACTTCACGGCCAAGGTCGCCTCGGTGGCGTGTTTCAGCTTGGCGGTGATCTCCTGGGCGCGGAAGTTCTCGGCGAAGGTCAGGCCGCCGTTGAGGGCGCGGTGCAGCTCCTCGAACTTCCCGTTCGCGTAGTCGATGAACGGCTTCAGCTCCTCGCCAGCCTTCGTCGCGGCGACCTGTGCGAAATCGAACAGGCGGGAGATGGCGAGCTTCACGTCGGCGCCTCCACGCCCTTGGCCTTCAGCGCCGCGAGGCAGAGCCCCAACGGGGCCGTTGGCGCCTCCTGGACCACGAACGCCTCCCAGCAGTCCTTGCCCTTGGCCTTGCGCTTCAGGAGCGACAACGTCACGCCCCCATCGGGCTCATTG
>DASPMT010000421.1:0-4472 GCA_035626935.1 Phycisphaerales bacterium
GGCGGCGGGCGTCCGGCTGATCTTCATCCGCGACCCCGACGTTATCTTTCGCACCAGCGACCCAGCTGCCACAGCGGCACGGCTCTCCGGTGCGCCCGGCAAAGTGACCATCCTCCCCCCCACCTCCCAGGGCCAGCTCGCGGAGGTCTATTTCCGCCCGGACAGCGCGGCGATGCTGCAGGGGCCGACCTTGTTGACCATTCTCAACCGGCGCTTTGCGCCGGCCGCAGCGACGCTCCCTCCTGCCGCATCCCGGGAGGGACCCGCTGGAAGCGCCGCACTCGGCGGCCTTGCGTCCGCCCCACGATCTCCCATAACAAAGAAGCCGTTGCTGAAGCCGCCACCTCTGTCAAAAGGGCTCAAGGACATCAAGCGGTCGCTCCGCGGCGGAAACCTCCCGCCGGAACAGTGAATTGCGGCCGCGAGCAACGGCCACGCGCAAACACACGAGGCAACGGCCTCGATCACCGATGCGTCCGATGGGCCTGCGCACCAGTGGGCTACTGGCTGCGTGTACCCGCGTGTGCGATTGGTTCGCCCTCGCGAAGGAAGAGCCGACGACAACAGAAAACAAGCGGCCCTCGCTGAACGCGCGGGCCGCCTGAGAGAAGCCAAGCCTGAACGATCGATCAATACCGGCGGACGACGCCGCGGACAATCCCCTGGATCTTGCACTCGCGGACGATGATGGGTGAGAACGACGGGTTCGCCGGCTGGAGCCGGACGTGGTCGCTCTCCTTGAAGAAGGTCTTCAGCGTAGTCTGGCCGTCGGGAAGGAGGGCCACGACACGGTCGCCGTTGTGAGCGATGTCGGTCCGCTCGATGAGGACGTAGTCACCGTCGAGGATGCCCTCGTCCTTCATGCTCTCACCTTCGACCTTGAGCGCGAACATGCTGTTGTTCTTGCCCGGACGAGGGCCGAGGACGGCGCCGAGATCCAGCTCCTCTTCCTCCGCCACTTTCTCGATCGGGTAACCGGCCGCGATCTTCCCGACCAGCGGAACACGGAGGGGACGGCTCTCGTCAGGCACCGCGATGCCCGGGGCGATCGACAAAGAGCGAGCCTTGTTCGCCTCGCGGACCAGCGCCCCCTTCTTGATCAGCGCCTCGACGTGTTCGAACACGGTGACCTTGCTGACGCCGATCTCGTCGGCCAACTCCTGCATCGTCGGCGAATAGCCGTGGCGCACCCGCCAGTCGCGGATCAAAGAGAGAATCCGAAGTTGCTTGGGGGTCAGATTCATGGGAAAACTCCAGTTCTGTTGAGCCCGGCGGCGCCTCGGTCACGACGAGGCCTGCGGGCGGTTGGGTCAAGTTCCGTGGGTCCTGACCGGGCGCGTGGCGTGCCACCTCGGGAGGACCCGACCGGCTGTGCGACTGCACCAGCCGTGCGGCCGCGGCCGCCAAGGCCGAGACCGTTTCACTCGATGCGGCGAGTTGACGGGACATATCCGTCAACCGGCCGTGAATGCTCAAGACCTTCAGCGCCCGCTGCTGAAGCAGGCCGAGGCCGCTGTCACTCCCTGCGGCGTTGGCACCATCAGCACATGCTTCGGGTGCCACAACAGCCGTTACACCCGCCGCCGCCTCATTCACCGCGGCGCCAACCTCGACCGGGTCGGGCACGAGCGTGCCGTCGTCGCAGGGCACGTACCCCGTGCTGAAGGACCCACCGGGCCCCAGCCGCAGCAAGGCTGACCATCGACTGGCCCCCTTGCGCTTCGCCGACGGCGCGGAAATCGCTTGAACGGGCCCCTCAGCCGCTCCACCCGCCGGACCTGTTCGGTCCTTCGTCCGAACCCTGGCCGCACGACTCACGCTGCCAACCTTTGCACCCGCCGAATCCGTGACGGTCTTCGCGTTGTCGATCGCCCCCACCTGCACGCTGGTGACATCACCAGGATGTGGAACGCCTCTGCGCTTCATCGAACACCTCGTTACGTGCCGCCCTTCGCAGGTCGACTCGCTGGCGACGATGGGATTCCACCCGCGTATGCCCTGCGGCGTCGAGACCCACCGGAGCCTCGAAGTTGTCCGCCGCCAGTTGGCTTCCGTCAGCCAAACCGGGCACAGCCATTTCCAACGGCTTAGGGGAACGATCGGTCAGAGCCTGTAGTGTGCCGTAGATTCACCGAGCCATTTGTTCGGTAAAGGATACCCGACTATCGACCTACCTGCAAGGCCATCTTTGGATTTTTTTCGGTTGTCGGTTGGCGTGTACGCACTTCCACCTCAATAGGCGGACCCGCCTATTAAGGGCAGGAGTACCCGTAAACCCTTGCGAACACAGTCTTTACAGCGCATCCAACTGACCTACCCACCGTTCACCCGCTCAAAGCGGCTACCCAAACGCGTAACGACTCGGCGCAGCTCCAAAATAGTCAGGTCGGCGCGAAGTTGCGCCGGTTCCAGCCCGGTGACCTTCAACAAGTCATCCGCCGACAGGGGCGCCTCCAGCGCCTTGTGGATGCGTTTCTGGGTGTCGGTGAGCGTCGTAATGCCGAGAGATGCTGGCGCCGGCACTGAAAACAGCGATGGATCCGCCCCCGCGGCACCGTGCCCGTACCGCGCCGCATGCGTGCCGTTGAAGGCGTGGCGTGCCGGTTGCTCCAAGAGTGCCAAGATGTCTGCCGGAGCGGTCACCGCGTGGGCGCCGCCAGTCTTGATGAGTTCATTGGCGCCTTCGCTTGCACCCGAGTCGACGCGGCCGGGGAGAGCGAAAACCTCACGTCCGTGGTCCTCCGCCGCCAGCCGGGCCGTGATGAGCGAGCCGCTTCCACGCGCCGCCTCGATCACGAGCACGCCGAGCGAGAGACCGCTGATGATCCGGTTTCGCGCAGGGAAGTTCTCCGCGGCCGGTGGCGTATCGATCGGCAGCTCACTGACGATCACGCCGCGACCTTCAGCGACGATCTGGTCAAAGAGCGGCTGATTCTCGGGCGGGTAGGACTTGGCGATTCCGCAACCGAGCACGACGAACGTGCGGCCGCCGGAGCGAACGGAAGCAGTGTGGGCCGCGGTGTCGATGCCTCGGGCGCCGCCGGAGACGATTGTGATACCGGCGGACCCCAGCGCTGCCGCGAACCGGGCCGTCTGCTCGCGCCCATACTGGGTGCAGTCTCGGCTTCCGACGATCGCGAGGGGGTAGCGGTCGGCACCACCGCCCAACGGCGGTCCGTGGTCGAATGACCCACGGACAAAGAGGATCGGCGGCGGGTCGTTGATGGTGCGCAAGAGCGGCGGGTACTGATCGTCGTGGAGGCCGATGATCTGCGCGCCGACTTCGGCCGCGCGGTCCATGGCGCGCTTGGCGGCGTCGCGAGCCGCGGCCCGTGACTCAAAGAAGACCCTCGCTCTTTCGGGCCCGATGCCAGGAACAGTCTGGAGTTGGGCCGGCGACGCCGCGAGCACCGCCGTTGCGCCCCCCAGGTGGGCGGCCGCGCGGCCGATGAGCACGGGACCGAGCCCGGGGATGAGCGTCAGGGCAAGGAGATCGGAGGTTGCCGAAGAGTTGGGTGCGGACACCGGCGTCAGGTTACCACAAACGCGGGCCGCAGGAGGGAGCGCGGCGCTACGGTCACGCTATGGACTTGATCGAGACGATGCTCACCCGCCGTTCGCCCGCGCTCACAGGGCTCGGCGGACCGGGACCGACGGGCGAGCAGCTTCGGACGATCCTGACCATCGGGGCTCGCGTTCCGGACCACGGCAAGCTGGCGCCGTGGCGGTTTGTGGTGATCGAGGGGGACGCGCGGCACAAGCTCGGACAGGTGATCGGTCAGGCTTGGGCGGACGGACCGGGACTGGCCTGCGATGGTGCCGCGAAGGCGGAGGGGGTGGCGCACTGGTCTGCGCGGCTGTTGGGCGCACCGTGCGCGGTGGTCGTGGTGTCGAGCCCGAGGCCCAGCGCCAAGGTCCCGCGTTGGGAGCAGGAGCTCTCGGCGGGGGCCGTCTGCATGAACCTGCTGCTGGGGGCCAAGGGGCTTGGATTCGGCGCAGTCTGGCTGACGGAGTGGTACGCGTATGACACCGCCGTGCTGGCGGCGCTTGGGGTAGCGCGGGGCGCCGGACTAGAGGAAGCAGAGCGGGTGGCGGGCTTCATCCACATCGGCACCGAGTTGCACGGTCGCGCAGACCGCGAGCGGCCCAACCTCGACGCGATCGTCTCGCGGCTGTGAGGAAAACGGTGTCCGCGCAGCGCATGTCGATGTCTTCATCTTTTTTTGGAGAGGGCTGTGCGCGCTCACAGCAGCGGGGTCGCGCGCGTTTCAAGACGACTAAATCGAGGCTCATCGGGTCTTCAGCGGATGGTTACGGAATCGCCGCAGTCACGGGCGCTCACTTGAACGCACCTCAACCCGCGGTCGCTTTCCTCACCCCGCACCCCGCCGGCGCCGCGAACTGGAGACCACCGATGACCAAGGCACTGAAGACGCTTCCCTTTGCGCTCGCCCTCGCCGCGGGGCTCGCCG
>DASPMT010000422.1:0-4252 GCA_035626935.1 Phycisphaerales bacterium
AGGGTGGGGGTCAGGATCATGGGGTGGACTCCTGCGTCTTCGCGTTGGTGTTGTCAGCGGGCCGTGCCGACCGAGGGGGTTTGCCCGATCGAGGATCACCAGAAGGTGATTGAGACCAACCTCATCGGCACGATCCACGGCTGCCACGCGGCGCTAGCGCAGTTCATCCGCCAGGCGCTTGGCGAACTGCCGCCGGCGGACAAGCGGCCGACGGAGACGGGCGGCAAAGGTGATTGGGAGGCGGTTGAGGGGACCATCATCAACATCGCCTCGGACCTGGGGAAGATGCCGGCACCCTACTACGCGAGCTACGCGGCCAGCAAGCACGGCGTCGTCGGGCTCGGCTCGTCGCTCCGTCAGGAGATGCACGAGCGCGGCATGAGCAACGTTCACATCTGCACGGTGATGCCCGAGGCGCACGACACGCCGTTCTTCACGCACGCGGCCAACTACACGGGGCACGAGACCGTTCCGCTGCCACCGACGCACGACCCCAAGAAAGTGGTGGACGCGGTGATCGCCCTGCTGGACGATCCAAAGGCGGAGACCAACGTCGGCAGCGTCAGCCCGGTGACGCACGCGCTGCACAAGCTCCTGCCGCGTCCGATCGAGCGGCTCACCGGGCATCAGGTGCACAAGGAGCAGTACGAGAAGGCGCCGGCGTCGCCCCCGACGCGCGGCGCGGTGCACGGACCGATGCGGGAGGGAACGGGGGTCAGCGGCGGCGAGCGGGCGAAGAAGAAGCGGGAGAAGAAATAGTCAATGGCGCCGCGCGGCGCCTCATCGGCTCGCGGGCGGCTGGGTGGTCGGCGCTGCGCCGCCGTCCTTCTGGCCCCCGGGCTGTTCCGGCCCCTTGGCGGCCTTGGCCAGCGCGCCCAGCGGCACGCGGTGGTACCCCCAGTCGAGCATCCGCTTGCCGTCCATGGTGGAGGTCACGAGGTTCAGCTCGCCCCGCTCGGTAAGGTCGCGCGTGAGGTGGAGCATGTAGATCTTCTTTCCGTCCTTCTCGTACGGGGCCAGGTGGAGCACAACGTCGAAGTAGCCGCTCTTGTCGGCGCTGGGCACCGCCACCTTCACCGCGGTGAGCGGCGTGATCCGCCCCTCGTCGGCGAGGGTGAACGTGACGCTCATTCGTCCGCCGCCGTTGTCCTGCACCTTGACGTCGTACTGGAGCTTGAGCTCTTCCTTCGTCTCTTTCAGCTCGAAGCCGAGCAGCGCACGAGCACCCGCGGCGCGCTCGCCTCGGACGAGCCCGGCGGCGAGCGCAGCGGCGACGAGTAGGATCGGCAGCAGGAGAACACTTTTCGCGGACATGGCGGGCTCCTTCGTGACGGGTTTGAGGACCGGCATTGGACGGGCCGACCCGCGGGACGGTTCGCCGTCGTTTCGCGGAACGCCGACAGCGACAGTCAGTTATCCCCGAACACCCGTTTGCGCAGCAGACGCATGTCCAGCGGGATCAGCGTCATCAGGACTACCAGGCAGAGGCCCGCCGCCCACGCCAGGTGCCATGTCGGCTTTCCGTGCAGCAGCAGCCACCGCAGGCCCTCGGCCAGGTGGTGCAGGGGGTTGACCTGAGCCACCGCGTTGAGGGCCGCCACGTCGGGCAGCGGGAAGTAGGTGCTCGACGCGAACCCGATCGGCATGATCACCAGGAAGAACGGCAGGCTCATGTGGTCGATGCTGGGGAGCACCGCCGTGAAGAAGAGCCCCATCGCCGAGAAGGCCAGGGCCGTGAGGAACAGCAGCGGGATGACGGCCGGGAGCCACGCCCAGTGCAGCGTCAGCAGCCCCGCCGCGCCGAACCCGCCGAGCACCAGGCAGACCACCGCCGCGTAGGAAGTCGCCAGTGTTGACGCCCACAGCGCCTCGCCCCAGACGACGTGCTCCAGACGGACCTGCGTGGTGAGCTGCCCCTCCCACGACTTCTGGAAGTGCATTCGGATGAAGGCGGCGAAGAGGGACTGGAAGAACGACGACATGAACGCCGTGTAGGCCAGGATGCCCGGGCCGAGGTAGTGCATGTAGTCGAGCGTCTGGCCGCGCCATGACAGGCTCCCCATCTGCCGGCCAAGGCCCACGCCGAAGGTGAGCAGCATGATCAGCGGCTCGCACACCGGTGGGAGCGTCACGGTGTGCCAGTTGCGCAGGTGAATGCGGACGTGGCGCATGAGCACCGCCCGGCTCTGCCACTGCCATAGCCCTGCGAGCACGCTGCTGCTGATCACGTGCCGGCCTCCTCTGCGAGCGCCAGGAAGAGGTCGTCGAGCGTCGGCGGGCGCACCTCGTAGCGGAGGGTGGTGAACTCGGCGACGAACGCGGCAAGGGACGCGGCGCTGAGGGGAGCGTGCCACTCGGCGAGGACCGGCGACGGGCGGACGCCCCGCGCGCGGAGCCATTCGACGGCCGCGGTCGTGCGTGCCTCGACGGCGGAGAGGACGACCACGTGCTCGCCGACCACGTCACCCAGCACGGCGGCGGGCGCGCCCTCGGCGCGAACCCGGCCCGCTTGCAGCACCTGCAGGCGGTCGGACAGGCGGGCGGCCTCGTCCATGTAGTGCGTGGTGAGCACGACGGCCATGCCCTCGGCCCGTAGGGAACTGACGAGCTCCCAGACGGCGATGCGCGCCTGCGGGTCGAGGCCGGTGGTCGGTTCGTCGAGGAAGACGACGCGGGGGTTGTGCACGACGGCGCGCGCGATCATGAGCCGGCGCTTGTAGCCGCCGGAGAGGGTCTCCGGCTTGGCGTTCTGGAATTCGCGCAGGCCGAACTGGTCGAGCAGCCGCTCGATGCGCGCCTCAAGGTCGGGCTGGCGCGGGCGGTAATAGCGTCCGGTCTGCACGAGGTTGCCGCGGACGGTGAAGTCGGCGTCGAAGGTGTCGTTCTGCGTGCAGACCCCCAGCTGGCGGCGGGCGGCGTCCCCGTCGGCGGCAAGGTCGTGCCCGGCGATGAGCACGCGCCCGGCGTCTGGACGAAGGTAGCCGTAGCACATGCGCAGCGTGGTGGTCTTGCCCGCGCCGTTGGGGCCCAGCAGCCCAAGCACCTCGCCCGCGGTGCAGGAGAGGTCGATCCCGTGCACGATCTTCTTGCCGCCGAGCGACTTCTCCAGGCCGACGGCCTGGAGGAGCGGGGGCGAGGGTGGGGGCGTGGGGTGCGACACGGGTGGCATGGTGTGCGCACTGGCACGCCGGGGTCAAGCGGTGGTGCATACGGAGTTTGTTGTCATCGTGCAGCCCGCAGGACTCCACACCCGGGGCAGGGCGCACCCTCGGGCAGCCCGGCCGTGCTGTTCCCGCAGTGGTGACGCTGTGTCAATCCTGCCAGCAGCCACGCCAGCTTCATCTCCGTGTTCCACTTGCAGCGGGAAGGCACCCAGGAGATGCCAATCACCCCGACACCCGCCGGTCAACAAGCTGCCGCAGCCCGACTCCGCGACAACCGATGGCGTCAGGACGATCGGGGTCGGCGTGGCGGAAGCCAGCAGCCGACGATGGTTGCCGGACTGGCCCCCGTGCAGTGACACGACCGGCAGAGCCGCCGATCGCCACGACAGAAGCCACGCCACCCGGCAATCGTGTCTGGTATCCTGTGCTGTGCCTACCAACCCGCTCGACGTTATGAAGCAGTACGCCGCGCGAGAAGCGGAGCAGTTCGCGCTGCTCGAGAAGCAGCCGCTGCAGGAGCTGGTGGGCGTGCTGACGCCTCGCGGCATCGGTGGCGTGCAGACGAGCGGTCGCCCGTGGATGCTGGTGGTGTTCGTCTCGGCCTGGCGGCTCGATGACGGGCCCGTGCACGAGCGTGAGCTGCGGTTGCTCGGTCCGATGGCTGAGCGGACGATCAACAAGCTGCAGGACGCGACCAAGGGCTTTGAGATTGTTCGGATGCGCGTTCGCATGTTGCCCCCCGACCGGCCCACGCCGGAGAAGGGTGACCCGTCGCCGCCGGACGGCCTGATCGTCGAGTGGCAGGGGGTTGTCACCGACGAGGCGCTGGCCCCGGTCGCGACGCGCCTCGCCAAGCCTGTCGTCGTTGTGGACCCGGTTCTCGGCACGCTGACACTCGACCGCGGCCTGGGGCGCTTTGACGGCAAGGTCAAGTGGGGGGCGTCAGAAGCACGCCTGAGTATCGACGGCGTCGGCAAAAAGCCGGCCGCCAAGGGGCTGGCGGCTGCGAGGGACGTGGTGGCACGTGGTGCGCACTGGGAGAAGTTGGCGCGCGACGGAGCCGTCAAGGACTTGTTCGAGACCTGGGA
>DASPMT010000423.1:0-8368 GCA_035626935.1 Phycisphaerales bacterium
CTGCGTGCGCCGTGTGCCTCGAATCTCCTCCTCCACGGCCACCCCCCCCCCAGGGCAAGCGTGACCGCGCCTACTCCCGCTCATGCTCCGCGATGACCGTGAACCCGCCCACCGACTGAACAAAGTGCTCGGCGCGGACGCGCAGATACTCGGGGTCGGCGAAGAACGCGTCACGCGCCGCTGGGTCGCGGAAGAAGATCGCAAAGAGCCGGTTGATCGGGTGCGGGGCCGCGGACTCGAGCGTATCCGAGACGATCACGTCGTACCTGAACCCTCCCCCGTAGCGCCTGAGGATCGGCGTCATCCCGGCGCGGTACGCGGCGTAGCCGGCCGGATCGGTCACGTGCATCGCGACGATGGACTCGTAAGGCATAAGGAATGATTGGCCGCGGCGCGGCACGCACACCGCGGCGCCAAGTGGTTCTTAAAGGGACGTCGCAAGCGCGCCGGTCTCAGACGCGATCGGTAAACACGCCCGAGACTCGTCCGCTAGTCAAAGTCAGCCGGCTCTCCCTCGACCCAGCCGTCAGCACGCTGCCGGAGCCACTCCAGGGGAGCATCACCCTGAGCACACCGCCGCACGAGTTCCGAAACTTGGTCAGGCCGCAGACGGCCAACTCCCTGCCGTCCGTACTGCCCATGCGTCTCCGCCCAGTATACCTCGAGGTGCAAGTCTGCTACATCACGGAAGTAGATGTGCAGCAGCACCCCCGCGGCACGCAGGCTCAGCGTGCCTGCGTCGCGTTCGATCCCGCTTTCCTCTACTCGTGGCAAGGCCGCGAGATCGTCGGCGGCCGCAAGGAGTTCCGTGGCCGGCAACGGCCGCAGCGACGCACCTGAACGAACCTCTTTCCGCTCATGGCGCCCGCCAGACGGGAGAGCGAAGTAGCTGTAGTGCCCGTCCAGGATGCCTGAACGATCGGGCATGGCGGCGAGTGTAACACCGCCTGCGAGTCGCCTCCGAGGCTGGTGCAGCATCGGCGCATGTCACCGGCAGGACCGACCGATTGGGGCAGCCAAGAAGGAATAGACCGGGGTGGCACGGTCAACGGCTCGTGTGCCTTGAAACGTGCCTCCACCGCCAAGCCTTAATGCGGCTTGGCCTGTCACGCCGATCATGCTCTGACCGACCACCGCTTTTTCACGGGCATCCAGCAAAGAACCAGTCGATGAAGGCCACGAAGTCGTTGTTGTCAAAGGTGCCATCCCGACCGGGCAGGCCGCCCGCCACCCCAAGGTCGGCTCGGGCGTCAGCGGCGAAGAAACGGTCGATGAACACGACAAAGTCGTTGTTGTCCAGCAGGCCGTCGTGACCGACCGCGCCTCCCCGGCCAGCCAAGTCGGCGGGCCCGCAGCGGTGCGGAAGGTGGACGCGGAACAGCCCGCGGAGAGGGGGGTTCGGCGGTGGCTGGTCGAATCCAATCGTCGCGACGAGGTAACCGTCGGTCGCGAGCGAGGTCAGTTGGTCGGTGCGTACGTCGCTCAAGAACCCCCCCGCGCCCGCCGCAGGCCGCATCACGCCGTCGCCACAGAGGATCGGTGACCCGACCGGCACAGGCATCTGAAGACCGGTCTGCGGATCCCACATCCAGAACGAGCTGACCCACGGAGCGTCGGGTGACGAACGCATGTGCCCGATGAACAGCTCGCGACCAATCCCGTCCATGACGCTGAGGCCGTAGTACACAAACGATGTGCCCAGGGGCATTCCCGGGAGCTGCTCACCTGTCCGCGACGCCCTTTGCGGCGTGCCAACTCCGCCGGGCGGAAAAACGAAGTGACCGTATCCGCCCGTGAGCTCGCAGCAGAGGAGCGCACGGCCATTGTTGCTGATCCGCGTGATGCCGAGCGGTCGACCATACGAGACCCCAGGCGGGCACTCGGGCGGGACGCCTTGCATCGGGAACGTGACCTGTCCCGACGACGACCTGATCCACGGGAGCCGTGACCCCGTGCCCGACGCCGGGCCGTATCGGGCGAACGCGGCGATCGTCCCGTCGTCGGCGATCGCGGGTTGATCGAAGCCGCGGAGTCCGTCGAGCGCGTTCTCTGACGCGATGACGCTAACCTGGCCGTTGCGCGACAGAAAGAGTCCTTCAAAGTTGTTCGCGCCGGGCCCGCTCCGGGTGGCCGGGAAGACGACGTCGCCGTGCTTGTTGATCCAGGGCGTACCGATCGCGGTCATGCGCGTCCCCGCGGGCATTCCCGGCACGTCCATCCGCCCTGAAACAACCGGCGCAAGCGGGCCTGTCGTAGGACCGGCGAAGATCGCATCGACAATCGGCCCGAACGTGTCGGTCGTGATCTTCACTTTCACCAGCACCTTGCCGCCCGCGCTCAAACCAAGAACGGCCTCGTTGACGGCGTACAGCGTGGAGCCCGGAGAACCCGGCAGTGGGAACGGGTCGCCGCCGCGGAGGAGGAGCTGTGTCGGCCAGCCGTGGGTACCAGAGCCGCACCAGACGCCGTACGCGGCTTGTCCATCGCCGGTGTCGAGCCTGGCAATAAAGACGACGTTCCCGTCGTTGTCGATGCCAAAGCGGAGGAACTGGATGAACCGCGCGCCGCCGGTCCCGGGCGCTACGTCACCCGCACGTACGAACGTGCGCGTCGGTGCGCCAAGCGGGGACACGAAGATCCCCGGCTCCGTCGCCGCCGTGACCTCAGGACCGGCGAGGGCGGCGGCGAAAACCGCATCGCCCCGCTCATTGGTCGTCGGTTGGCCCTCAAATGACTTGAACCACACGTTCTGCCCAAGCCCCGGTCCGTACGCGCCGGTGTTGCCTGGAAACGCGAGGATGTCGGTCACCGGGCCGGCGGCAGCCGATGCCCACGCGGCCACCGACAGGAGCACAACACTCGCAAAGCGAGCGCACGACGACCACCCAACCCGACCGATAAACGCACATCGCCGTGAAATCATGAGTTGAGTTTAGAACTAGCGCAGCCGACAGCAAAGTACCGCTCGCACCCTCCATTCCCCCCATTTCCCCATCCACTGTCATGTGCAGGTCACCCCCCCGTCGGCGATCTCGTGCGCGACCTCGTCGACAAGGTCCCACTCTCGCGGGAGACGCAGCTGAACCCGAGTGACCAGCCGCGGCTGGCCCGTCTTCAGCCACACCCCAGCCGCCAATCGCTCGCGGTGAGCGATTGCACCCCCGCGAGCGCTGTGGCGGCAAGCCCGGCAAACACCGTCGACATGCGGTCCTTCGTGAGCTCGGCGCTGCGCATCACCGGTGCCGGGAGGCTGTACTACTCGCACCACAGCAGCGGTGGATCGTCCGAGCCTAGCGAGGCAGGCAGGCGAGCCCAACGACCGCTCGCGCTGCAGGTCCACCCACCCTTCGACGCGCTTGCCGGAGTACTCGCAGCTGAGCAACTGCGTCTCCGTGATCGTGCCGTCGTTGCGGCGGGACCGCCGTTTCACCAGATCGCTCCTCCGCAGCGTCAGCCAGGTGTCCGATTCGGAGCGATGCGCAAACGCGGTCACGACGCCGCCCGTGCGGCTCGGCCACCCCCTGACCGGGAGCTGCCGCGGCTGTCAATACTCGTAGTTGGACTGCGGGTTGGTGTTGGCGCTCAGGCCGGCTTGGTTGAAGACGTTCGGGCCGAACATGTTGCCCGCCGCGATGGCGTAGCCGAACACGCCGTTGCCCGCGACGCTGTTGCGCACGATGAGGTTGCCGCTACCGGTGACGCTGATGCCACGGCTGTTGCCCGTGGCGTGGTTGTCTTCAATGCGGCAGTCGGTGCCGGTGATGTGGATGCCGAAGCTGCTGTTGCCGTCGGCGATGCAGGAGCGCACGACGACTCGGCTCGACCCCTCGATGCCGTGCCCGCTGTTCCCCTGGGCGACGCAACGCGTGAGGCTGGAGCGGTCGCCGACCTTGAACCCCCCCACGCCCGCGTGCTGGTGGGTGCGGGAGATGCAGCCGTCGAGCACGGCCTCGGTGCCGGTGTCGAAGCCGAGGCCGACATTGAAATAGGACTGGCACTGGATGAAGCCGGCGGTGAAGTCCCCCTTGAAGCCCACGCCGGTGTTGCTGTAGGCGGTGCACGAGTAGTACATCACGGCGCCGTTGCCGAAGAAGCCGGCGACGGTGCAGCCGGACGCGTTGCACTGGTGGGCCGCGGAGCCCGCGCCGAGGTAGAAGCCGCGCTCGGTGCACGATGCGGCGGTGGTGCGCAGCACCGTGGCGCCGCCGCCGGTACCGATGCCGAAGCGGCAGGCGACTGCGTTGCAGTCGGTGATCACACCGTTGGGGTAAACGGTGATACCCGTGAACCCGCAGTTGCGGGCGAGCACGCCGCTCACCAGCCCGTTGCCGCCGCCAAGCGTCACGCCCGAGAAGGGCCAGCGCGAGACCGCGCCGTTGAGCACCCGGCTGGAGACGCGCGACGACTGCACGCCGGTGAAGTCGCCCGCGCCGCCCCCCCCGGCCGGACCGAGGACCTCGAAGCCGTTGAGGTCCACCGTCACGTCGTCGGCATCGATGACGATGCCGTGCTTGTCGGCGACGCCGATGAGGTTGCCGGTGAGGTAGTAGCTGCCCGGCTGGCTGATCCGGTAGACGCTGCTGGAATCACCCGGCGTCGTCACCGGCCCGACCGGGATCCGCGGCTCGACCTCAAGCAGGGTCCGCCCGGTCCCGGCGACCGGGCCGGCGGGGGGGCTGATCGGCCCTCCGCGCGAGCCCGCCGACAACGCGGCAAGACCCACAGCTCCCACCGATCCAAGCAGCAGACGCCGATCGAGTTCATTTGCCATGGCGCCCAACATACCAGCGCCCCGCGGCCGGGGAAAATGAAATCGCGTGCATCTACTGCCGGATGTGCCGCGCACCTTCGACGGAGAACAGGTGATCCCGGCGTCCGATGCAGGCCTGACTTTGCAGCCGCGGGGTCCTCCCGGGTGGCCGCTCACCGCGTCATCATCAGCATGCCGCTCTGGAGCTGCTTGGCCATGTCGAGGTGCTTCGCAACGGCGGCGCGGGTCTTGCGCAGGTGCTCGCGCACGGCCGAGGAATGGGACGCCGCCATCAGGTCGTTGTCGATCAGGCTCAGCGCTTCGGTGTGCCCCTTCACCATCGCGGCGAGGAACTGCTGCTCGAACTGAGCGCCCTCCAGCGGCTTGAGCGAGGCGAGCTCCTGGGCACCTTTCTCCTGCTGCATCTTCACGCGGCCGGTCGTCATGGGTGACGCACCCGATGCGCTGCTCGCCTTCATCCCCTTCGCCTTGTTCGCGCTGTGCTCCTCGCGCAGCATCCTGGCGAAATCGGCGACGGCGGGCGTGAGCCGCTTGTTCAACGCCGTGTTCGCCGCGTCGATCTCGTGCTGGTCCACCGCCATGACCAGCGCGAGCACCTCGCCGTCGCCGGCGCGGGTGGAGGGCGTGTACGACGCTTCGGCTCGTTTGATCTCGGCTGACGAACGGCCGTTGTCGTCGTTGTCGCTGCAGGCGACGAGCGGAACGAGCGAGCATGCGGCAAGAACAAGAGCGATCACGGCGTGGCGCATCGGAGGTTCCTTGTGTGCGGGGAAGGGTGCGGGTGACTATGCGGCAAAGGCAGCGGGCGTAGCGGCAAGACCGAGGCTCCGGCCGCCGACGCCCGCTGAAGCCGCCCACCGGATGGATAACGAGGACCGGCAGGCGGTTCAGCCCCACCAACGGGAAGTACATGAAAAGGGCGTGAATCTGCGCCGGCCGGCCGCACGAGATGGCTTGCCCGGGTGTCCCCGGCCGGCGCCCATCGTCAACTCACCCCCGCTTCAGCCCCGGTTCACCGCTCCCCCTCCCATGCTCCTTACCGGCCGGGGCGCCTCCATTTCCTTCCCCCCGCACCAACCGGCGGAGCACACCCATGCAAGCCCGAGCACGACTCTTCGGACATCCCATCCATCAGATGCTGATCGTCCTGCCGCTGGGCCTCTTCGCGGCGTCGGTTCTGTTCGACGTCCTCAACATGGTGACATCCTCCAACCGCTGGGCCGACGTCGCGTTCTGGTGCGTCGCGATCGGTGTCGGCGGGGGACTCCTGGCAGCGGTGTTCGGCACGGTGGACTGGATGGGGATCCCGGCCGGCACGCGCGCCAAGACCATCGGCGCCGTTCACGGTGTCGGCGACGTCGTTGTCGTCGGCTTCTTTGCCATCAGCGGCCTGCTCCGCGCCCTCGCCATGCCTGAAGTGAGCGTGCCTGCTGTCGTCCTCTCGTTCATCGGCGCCGGACTTTCGCTCTTCACCGGCTGGCTGGGAGGCGAGTTGGTCAACCGGCTCGGTGTCGGCGTGTACGAGGGGGCCAACGTGAACGCCCCGAGTTCGCTCACCAAGCGCCCGGCCGGGAGCGAGATCACCGGCGATGCCCGCGTGACAACGCCCGGCCGGACCGTGCGCGACGGCGACGGCACCGCGTCCTCAACCTCGCGCGGCACAGCCCGCACCTACGAACCGACTCCGCCGATCCGTCCGAACTGAATCGCACACCCACCATAATCCATGGAAGGAGCTAGACATGCCCGGCAGATCACCAAGGTCCACATCGCGAGAAGCCTCCGACGGCCCGGCCAACTCCCGCAAGCCGTGGACCGACCGCGAAGTGGACTACCTCAAACAGCTCGCCAAAGAGAACACACCCACGCGCGTGATGGGCATCAAGCTGATGCGCTCGCCGCATTCCATCTATTCCAAGGCGGCCGCCATCGGCCTGTCGCTTAAGCCGGCCAACCAGCGGCCCTACGGCTGATCCGCGCAGGCCGCCGGGGATCGCGCGCGCCGGCGGTATTCCACAATCGGTGTGCCGTCAGGGGCGGCGCACCCACCGATCAAGGCAAAGCCGGCCGCCTCGTACAGCCGGCGCGCCGGCGCGTTCGCGGCACCCGTGGTCACCTTCACGGTGAGTGCCGGGCACTCCTTCAGCACGTGGGCAACCAGCATCCGTCCGATGCCGCGCCGGAACCACCGAGGCCCGACGGCCAGTCGCGAGATGCGCACCAGTCGCTCGCCGGCGTCCATCTCCGATTCGGTCGCGATCACACCGGCGCAGGCGCCGTCGGCGTCGAACCAGCCCCAGAACGACTCGGCCTCCGCGCTCCTGAGGTCTTCCACGCTCTCCCGCAGCGCGGGGATGTTGCGGGTCCCGATCAGCGCCGCCTCCACCTCGTACGCCTCGCGCTGCAGCGCATGGACCGCCGCAAGCTCCGCCGCGGTGTTGAACTCGCACCTCCGGATGGCCATGCAGCAGCGTAGCTGCACGCATGGACCCCGCGCGCCGGCCGCGGCCTACACAACCTCGATATCGATCGTTCCCCCGCAGTACACGTCGCAATTGATCCCCACCTGTACCGCCCGGCGCGCCACCTCCTCCGCCGACCCGTCCTGTTCGTACAGGACCTCCAGCGCGCCGAGCGAGTACTTCGAGCCCGAGCCCGCCGCGGTGTACCGCTTGAACTGCGTCACGTCCATGTCGCCCGACACCCTGTAGAGTCCGGCCTTGTTCGCGAGGATGAACGTCGACTCGAGGTCCGCGAACGGATGGTCGCGCCCCATGCCGCGCTCCGTCATCGTGTACTCTCTGCGCGCCGCGCGCCAGAACCCCACGAAGAACCTGAAGATCTCCTCCTCCGTGCCCAGCGGGGGCGCCGCCTGCTCGGTCTTGAGGTAGGCCGTGAGGTATTCCGCGTAGAGCGACCACCCCGCCCACGCCATCAGCGAGTCACCGACGCGGACGATCTTGTGGAACTGGCAGTTGTCCACGCCGAAGCGCTGGCCCCCGAAGTTCACCAGCGAGTCGGCCGCAAGGACCGTCCTGCCCTTTTTCCGCACACCGACGACGACGGTCATGCCGAGCCTCGCTGCTCCGCGCCCCGGGGTGCACCGTCTTCGCGGGCGCGCGGACGCTCCGCGCGTCTGTCGGCGCTCGATGAACCGCACGTGAAACGCCGGCTGCAGCCGGGATGCGGTTGAAACCTCCCACCGCGGCAGTTCTCACCTGAGCATCTCCGCGGCCCGCCATGCCGCGGGGCTCCAAGGACCGACGCGCGTCACCTTGACCAGTTCGTCCCTCGCGCGGGCATCTTTCGGTGCCGGCGCCGCCTCCCCGTGCTTCCTGGTGTAACCCTCGAGGAGCCGCTGCGCTTCAGCCGCTTCTTTCGCCAGCGCGTCGCGGTACGGTTCGTCCACCCAGCGCAGCGTCTGGGCGAACCACTCGGCCGTCGGCAGTCGGTGCCCCATCTCGTGCTCGAACACGCGCACCTGCAGATCATCGACCGCCATCCCCTTCGTCGCCGCGACGATCTCATCGTAGTTGAAGTCCGCCGGGCCGGTGATCACGCCGATCCGGCGCGTCCGGAGCTGCGCGAACCGCGCGG
>DASPMT010000424.1:0-4553 GCA_035626935.1 Phycisphaerales bacterium
GCTCAAAGCCGAAATGCCAGCCGTCAAAGCCGGCGTTGTTCTGGTTCCCGTTGCCCGCGCCCTTGATGTCGATCTTCATCGCCGCCGGCGCGAATCCCTCGGGCCAGACGAAGTCGCCGCCCGGGTTGGCGTCCACCGGCCAGTTCGGCGTCGGCGGCTCCCCCAGCGACTCGTTGGCCGGGACCATGTACCAGTACGACCACACCAGGTCGCCCGCCTCCCAGCTGATCGGCACGTCGAAGAAGAGGAAGGTGAAATTTGGGGGCATCGCATCGAGCGTGTCCGTCGTCAGGCCGTGAAAGGACTGCGCAGCGACCGGCCCGATCCCCAGCGCTCGCTCGCCGCTGTGCGCAATGCCGTTTGTCGCAAACACAGCGGCGTCGTTGTTGTTGGTGAACCCGAAGATATCGGCGGGGCGCGCATTGGCGGGTCGGCCGGCTTCCGCCCACGTGAGCTCGAAGGAGAGGTTGGTCAGCGCATCGCCGAGCTGCCCGAAGGCCGCGCCCGTCAGACCCGCCGCCGCTACCACCGCTGCGCACATCGTCCGCATGTTCCAGCTCCTGCGTTCCACCGTGGACTGTGACGCGTGCAGCGCCGCCGGGCCATCCGGAAGGTGCCGCGATCCGCATCGAACCAAGACAAGTAAGCCTTTACATTGTACAGATGCCCTGCGCCTGTGCAACCTCTTTACCATCTACGCGACGCCTGGATGAAAAGCCAGCCGGGACACAAATCGACCGCCCAGTCCCCGATTCAGGGGGCTGGCACCCGAACTACCCCTTCAACCCCTCAGCGGAGACGCCCCGCACAAACGACCCTTGTGCCACGATGAACAGCAGCACCAGCGGAAGGACCACCATCGTGCTGGCCGCCATCAGCAGGTTCCACGGGGTCTGCCCCGCCTGGCTCTGGTAAAGCTGCAGCCCAAGCGCCAACGTGTACGTGTCGCGATGGTGCAGGTAGATCAGCGGCCCGATGAAGTCGTTCCACACGTACACAAAGTTGAACAGCGCCACCACCGCCAAGGCGGGCCTGCTCAGCGGCACGATCACCCGCCAGAAGATCCCCCAGTGCCCCATCCCGTCGATCCGCGCCGCTTCGTCCAGTTCCCGTGGGATGCCCATGAAGAACTGACGGAGCATGAAGATGTTGAACGCTCCGCCGAACCACGCCGGCACCCACAGCGGCGCGAGTGTCCCGTTCCACCCCAGCGTCTTGAAGATGGCAAACAGCGGCACCATCAAAACCGGGAACGGGATCATCATGGTCGCCAGCGTCACGGCGAAGACCGCGCTGCGCCCCTTCCACCTGATGCGCGAGAGCCCGTAGGCAACCATCGCGCTGCTGATGGTCACGCCGGTGACGGCGAGGAAGGCGACGATCAGCGTGTTGCGCAGGTAGAGCGGGAACTGCACCGTCGAGTCGTTCCAGACCGCCGAGTAGTTCTCGACCGCCTGCGACGGCGCGCTGCCCGCCGGATCCGGGAGGAGCCTGATCTGCTGGCTCGCGGCCTGCCGCTCGGGCTTCAGGCTGGTGCTCACCATCCAGACCAGCGGCATCAGGAACACGAAGGCGACCGCCAGCAGCGCCGCCACCGCCGCGACCGCACCGGGTTTGAATCGCCGCTTCTTCATGCCGCTCGGTAATGCACAAAGCGCCTGCTCACCCACCACATCATCCCGGTGAGGATCAGCACCACCAGGAGCTGGATCCAGGCCATGGCGCTCGCGTACCCCATCTTCTGGTACACAAAGGCGTTGTCGTACAGGTACATCGTGTAGAAGAGCCCGTCGTCGTTCTGGCCGTCCTTGGTGCGGAACAGGATGTACGGCTGCGCGAACACCTGCAGCGTGTTGATCGTCAGGACGATCACATTGAACAGCACGACGGGCGAGATCATCGGCAGCGTCACGCGGAAGAACCGGCCGACCGGCCCCATCCCGTCGAGCCGCGCGGCCTCGTGCAACTCCGTCGGCACCTCGTTTACGGCGGCGATGTAGACCACCACCTGCTGGCCGATCGACCAGAGGCTCAGGAACACAAGCGCCGGGACCGCCAGCGGCAGGCTGGCCTGCTCCTCGGGCCCGACCTTCCAAGGGAGCGTCATGCTGCCGCTGAGCCAATTGGGCCAGTGCCGCTCGGCCACCCCGACGGCGCCAAGCAGCTGGTTCACCAGCCCGTACTTCGCATTGAAAAGCCACGAGAAGACCACCGCCGTCGCGACCATCGGCACCAGCGTCGGGATGAACACGCACGCCTGCACGAACTTCGCCACCCGCAGCCGCCCGCTCAAGGCGACCGCCAGCAGCAGGCTCAGCGCCGTCGCCAGCGGGATGAACACGGCGGCGAACAGCAGCGTGTTCTTCACGCTGAGCCAGAACCGCGGATCGCTCCACAGCCGCCGGTAGTTCTCTCCGCCGATCCACATCGGCGGCTCCAGCAGCGAGAAATCCGTCAGCGAGAAGTACAAGCTCAGCGCCATCGGCAGCAGAATGAACGCCGTGCCGCCCACCAGCCACGGGCTCGTCCACGCGACGCCGGCGAGCGAGCGCCCCAACCGCCGGTGCATGCGGGGGGCGCGGGCCCCGCCCTGCGCGCTCGGTCTTCCTGACGCGTCGCTCACGCCCCGTACCTCCGCAGCCGTTCGGCCCTGCGCAGGTCGATCGAGGCCTGCGAACGCCGCTGCAAACCCGTCAGGGCATCCTCCACCCCAAGCTCCAGCTTCATCATGTCGCGGACGCGCGCGTCGAAGTCATCCTTGATCTCCGGCCAAGCGCGCGTCTTGGGCACGACAAACGCCCGCGCCGAGTCCGCCAGCGCGTTGTGCACCGCCAGGCCCCGGTTCCTGTGGGCCTTGATGAACCCTTCGCTCGCCTTCAACAGCGGGCAGATCTTGCAGTGCGCAAGCGCCAGCCGCTCGGTGATCTCCTGCCGCTGCGTGAACGCGATGAACTTCATCGCGGCCTGCGGGTTCTTCGCGCCGCGCGGGATGCACAGCACGTCGGTGTCCACAAGCGCAACCGGGTTCGCCGCGTCGTACGCCGCCGCCGCGCACGGCATCGGCGCCACGCCGTAGTCCAGGTCCGGCGCAAACTCCTCCACCATGTTCGCAAGCCACGGGCCCTGCAGCTCCATCGCCACCTTCCCCGCCAGGAACGCATTCTGCGGCGTGTTGTAGTTGCCGAATCCGTCGCGGAACAGCTGGAGCGCGTCGGCCGCCTCCTTGTCGTTCCGCCCGAACCCCCGCACCGTTCGCTGCAGCCACGCGTAGGCCGCCGCGTGCTCCGGCCGGTCGATCGTCGCCCGGTCCGCCTCCTCGTCGTAGATCCCCGCGCCGAAGTGGTAGCCCCACAGCCAGCTCCACCACCCAGGCTCACCGTGCAGGAAGCCCGTCTGGACGATCCCCCCCTGGCCGTCCCGCTTCGTCAGCCGCGCGTGCGCCGCCTCAAGTTCCTCGATCGTCCGCGGCGGGCGTTCCGGGTCCAGCCCCGCCTCGCGGAACTGCCGCTTGTTGTAGAACATCCCCAGCGTGCCCGCCGTGTTCACCACCCCGTACCACTTCCGCTCACTTCCCCGCCCAACCGTCATCACTTCCTGCACGCCGCGCCGGTACTGATCCAGCCTCATCCCCTCCGCCGCCGCGAGGTCGTCCAGCCGCAGGATCGCCCCGCTCTGCGCGTAGGCGGGCACGTTGAAGTTCCACAGCCCGATCAGGTCCGGCGGCGTGCCCCCGGCGATCGCGATCAGCGCCTTCTGCCCGATGTTCCCGGTGACGAAATAACGGACGAACACCTCGCGCTGGCCGCTGTTGAACTCGTCAACGGCCTGCTGCATCGCCCTCCCCTCATGCCCTGTCCATTTCTCCCAGTAGTCGACGACCGTCCGCCCCTTGGCACGCTCGTCGCCGGCCCCCCGCGGCCCGAAGGCGACAAACCCTGCCGCGGCGGCGCCCATCGCCCCCAGCACCGCGCGCCTGGAAATGTCCGCGGCCTTGCTCATCGGTGCGCGAGTGTAACCGTGTGCCGTCGTCCGCCGTTCAGCGGTTGCTGGCGGCTTTGTTCCTCGCGGCGTCGTCCTTGAGCGCGTTGATCTCGGCGACCAGCCGCTGCCACTCCCCGTCGCTGACGAGCACGCCGCTCGCCTTGCCCGTCTTCGGGTTCACGATCCCTTCGGCCGGATCGAGCTTGCCGGCCTTTCCCAGAAGCTCCCGCGTGAGCCGCCCGCGGAGCATCTTTACCGTCTCGCCGGTGTCGGTGAACTTCACCGTCACCTCCTCAGTAAGGGTGTCGCCGCTAAGCACCCCCTCAGACCCGCTCCGCATTCGGAAGTACATCGTTACCGCCGCGACGGTCACGACGCCCGCGAACGCCCACCCGAGCCAGGGCCGGGCGTTGAGCTGATCACGTAGAGTTGCCATGCGGTGCTCCGTACAGGTGCGGGTGCGGTGGGTGTCCAGACGCGAAGCCGGGGAGCTCAGTTGGGATACACGTGGCCCCAGTTCCAGAACGTCGGATCCGATCCGTACGGGTCGCCCTTGAGGTAGTACTCAGAAT
>DASPMT010000425.1:0-4797 GCA_035626935.1 Phycisphaerales bacterium
ACGCCGGAGGGATGGGCGGGGGAGCAAGTGGGGGGGTGACGGGCATCATCCTCGCCAAGCTCGACGGCACCGCCAAGGGCGGCGTCGTCGTTGCCATCCGCGCGGCCACCGACATACCGGTTAAGTTCATCGGTACTGGCGAACGCCCCGAAGATCTCGCCCCGTTCGACCCCGAGAGCTTCGTCGAAGCCATGTTCAGCGAGTAGCCTCCGCAGCCTCTTCCGCCCCCAGAGAAGAACTCGGACGAAGCTGCGCGCTGGTTCCGTCAAGGGCGGGGTGATTCGTCAGGCCACTTCCACCACGCCCCACACTCCGGGCAACAAACGCCTTCACCCGGCGGCGGCTCATCTCCGTCACCCGCACGGGCCTGGTCGCACGTCGGCAGCACATAGCAGCACGCCCCGCACAGCCCTATCCGCACAAGTTCTCCTTGCACCCGCCGATCCCAATCCGAGTTCGTACCCAAGCCTCCCGCGGCCAAACAAAGGCTCGCTGGTACGAAGCAAGCCGCAGTCACCACCAGTCCCCACGGCCATCCCAAGGTGCCTCCGACGATAAACCCGCCGAAAAGAAACCCGCAACTCGACAGCACCCACGCCGCTTCTCGAGCGGTCAGCTTCCGCCTACGCAACTGCTTCCCGCCCCTCCTTCGTTCAATCCGGTTCCGTGCTTGCGACACCGCCTTGAATGCCTCCGGGGTCATCGGAGCACTCACCGCCAGCGGACGGCCGAAGTCGTCGACCGGCTTGTGCCACCAGCGTCGCACGATTGATCGTAGATCACGCTGACGCTGATGCCCGCCGCCCAGTTGCTCACGATCGTCCGTCGGTCCCCACACAAGCGACCGCCACCGCCCGCGCGTGCGGCGCCGTCCGGTGCTCCCACAGATAGATCGCCTGCCACCGCCCCAGCATCAAGCTCCCCTCGCTTACCGGGATCGTCAGCGTCGTCGCCGTCAGCGCGGCCCGGATGTGGCTGGGCATGTCGTCGGGCCCTTCGTCGCTGTGTGAATACGCAGGATCGCCGTCGGGCACGTGCCTGCGCATCCACGCATCGATGTCGGCCTTGGCGGTCGGGTCGGCGTTCTCGAAGATGATCAGGCTGGCGGAGGTGTGCATCACGCAGACCGTGCACGTGCCCGCGCCGACGGCCGCCAGCGGCAGGTGGCGCGTCACCTGCTCGGTAATGTCGTAGAACCCGCGCCCGCGGGTGTGGACGGTGACGGTGCCGGTGTGGGCGACGAACGCCATGCTGACTCCCTCACACCCGTTCGCTCACGCCCGGGGCTCGTTGATGCGCGAGTCCGCAGGCCTTTCCTCGTGACTCATCGCTCGTAACTCGTCACTTCTCATTCCCACTCGATCGTCGCCGGCGGCTTGCTGGAGATGTCGTACACCACCCGGTTCACGCCGCGCACCTCGTTGATGATGCGGCTGCTGATCCGCGCCAGCACGTCGTACGGCAGCCGCGCCCAGTCGGCGGTCATGAAGTCTTCGGTCGTCACCGCCCGCAGCGCCACGCACGAGTCGTACGTCCGGCCGTCACCCATCACGCCCACGCTCTTGACCGGCAGCAGCACCGCGAACACCTGGCTGGTGTGCGGAGACTTGTACAGGTCCGCCGCCACGATCTCCTCCAGAAGGATGGTGTCGCACTCGCGCAGGACGTCGAGCTTCTCCTTCGTCACCTCGCCCAGGCAGCGCACCGCCAGCCCCGGCCCGGGGAACGGGTGACGCCACACCAGCTTCTCCGGCAGGCCCAGCACCTCGCCCAGCCGGCGGGCCTCGTCCTTGAACAGCTCGCGCAGCGGCTCGATCAGCTTGAACTCAAGGTCCGCGGGAAGCCCACCCACGTTGTGGTGCAGCTTGATGCCCGCCGCGGTGCCGCCCGTGCTGTGCCCGCTCTCGATCACGTCCGGGTAGAGCGTCCCCTGCGCGAGGAACTTGACGGCCTGCCCCTTGTCCTTCACGATCTTCGCCGCCTCGCCGTTGAAGACCTCGATGAAGCGGTGCCCGATCCGCTTGCGCTTCTCCTGCGGCTCAGTGATGCCCGCCAGGTCGCCGAGGAACTCCGCCGACGCGTCCACCACCCGCAGGTCGATGTGGAAGTGGTCGCGGAACATCGTCTCGACGCTCTGCCGCTCGTTCTTGCGGAGCAGCCCGTTGTCGACGAAGACGCACGTCAGCTTGTCGCCGATCGCCCGGTGGAGCAACGCCGCGACGACCGAGGAATCGACGCCGCCGGAGAGCCCGCAGATCACGCGACCGTCGGCGACCTTGGACCGGATCGTCGCCGTCGCTTCCTCCAGGTAGTCGGCCATGCGCCACTCGCCCTTGCAGCGGCACGCCTCGTAGAGGAAGTTCTCGATGATCGTTGTTCCCTGCGGCGTGTGCGTCACCTCCGGATGGAACTGCACGCCGAAAAAGCTGATGGCCGCAACCTTCCCCGCGGCCGCGCGTTCGAACCGCATCGCCGCCAGCGGGCACGTCGGCGTGCTGGCGAGCACCTTCACATCGCGCGCAACGTCCGCGGGCGCCCCCTCGAGCACCACCTGATCGCCGTGACTCATCCAGACGATCGTCTTTTCCGGCAGGCTCTTGAACAGCCCCCCGTTGCTCTCCGCGGCCCCCCGTCCGCCACGGATCTCGATCTCCGCCCGTCCAAATTCACGGTGGCTGCCGTGCGTCACGGTCATGCCGAGCATCTGGCCCACCAGCTGCATCCCGTAGCAAATGCCCAGCACGGGCACGCCAAGCTCCAGAACGCCCCGATCGCATGCCGGGGCTCCCTTTTCGTATACGCTCATGGGCCCGCCGGAAAGGATGATCCCAGACGGCCGATAGGCGCGGATTTCCTCCAGCGGCGTATCAGGCCGGATCAAGAGCGAAAAGACGCCGGCCTCTCGCACCCGGCGGGCGATAAGCTGAGCGGTCTGGCCACCAAAGTCCAGCACGAGAACCGTTTCACGCTGGCCTGACCCGTTCTGCTCCTGCTTGTGTGCCGCCGCACCGGTCGAGCGGGTCGTTGTGGAACGGGGAGCCGAAGGGGAAGGGGTAGTCATGAGGGCAAGGACTCCATTGGGTGGAATCGCGATTCTAGCGGCGCTGACTGTGCCCCATTTCCGTCCCCTCCAGCGGACCATCGTCGTGTTAAGACGTTCGGAATCAGGTAGAAGAGGATCTCCTGGTTCGCCCAACAACCTGTCGGTTGTCGCCACCGAGCGAAGGGCTGGCAATGAACGTTGTCTTATTCACGGGTGAGTTCTTTTTCACTGGCTTTCGCTCGCTCGGCGGTTAACGTTTTTGTTAGCGTGGCCTCTTACCAGATCGCGAGCGATCAGTCGGCGACGCGTGGAATCGGCGCGATGAACATTCCGCAAGCCAGGGAAGGCTCTCGCCGGCGCGCCCGTAACGGGTGGGCCGGAGCGGCCGTCTCAGGATGCCGCAGCTTCACCGCGCCGACGTCGTTACTTCTCTACGGCGATCGGCAGCCACAGCCCTGACTCAAGGTGCAAACATGGACACCATCGGTCCTGTTGAAGTGAAAGACATTACCGCAAACGGCGCGACCAACGGTGCGGCCACGGGCCATGAGCCGTCGCCGTCCGAGCTGCGCGAGCTGCTGCGTGCCCTGCAGGCGGTCGAGGCGGGCGACTTCTCGGCGCGGCTGCCGGGCGATTGGACCGGCCTGTCGGGGAAACTGGCCGACACGTTCAACGCGATCGTCACGTCCAACGCACGCATGGCGCAGGAGCTCGAACGCGTCGGCGAGGTTGTCGGCCGCCAGGGAAAGACGCGTCAGCGCGCCCGGTTCGGCGGCCAGGGGGGTGCTTGGGTCGAGATGGAGTCGTCGGTCAACACGCTCATCGACGATCTGCTCCGTCCAACCACTGAAGTCACCCGCGCGATCTCGGCCGTCGCCCAGGGCGACCTTCTCCAGACCGTCCGGCTGGAAGTCGAAGGGCGCCCTCTGGAAGGCGAGTTCCTCCGCTCGGCCACCATCGTCAACACGATGATCCAGCAGCTCGCCGTCTTCACTTCTGAGGTGACGCGCGTGGCGCGTGAAGTCGGCACCGACGGCAAGCTCGGCGGTCAGGCTCAGGTGCGCGAAGTGTCGGGCGTCTGGAAGGACCTGACCGAGTCGGTCAACTCGATGGCGAGCAACCTGACCGCCCAGGTCCGCAACATCGCCGACGTGACGATCGCCGTGGCGTCGGGAGACCTTTCCCGCAAGATCACCGTCGACGTCAAGGGAGAGATCCTCCAGCTGAAAGAGACCATCAACACGATGGTGGACCAGCTCCGCTCGTTCGCATCGGAAGTGACCCGCGTGGCCCGCGAAGTGGGTACCGACGGCAAGCTCGGCGGTCAGGCACTGGTGCCCGGCGTGTCCGGCACGTGGAAGGACTTGACCGACAACGTCAACCTGCTCGCCGCCAACCTCACGACCCAGGTGCGCAACATTGCCGAGGTGACGACCGCCGTCGCGCGCGGCGACCTTTCGCGCAAGATCACCGTGGACGTGAAGGGCGAAATCCTCGAGCTCAAGAACACCATCAACACCATGGTGGACCAGCTGAACGGCTTCGCCGGCGAAGTGACCCGCGTGGCGCGCGAAGTGGGCACCGACGGCAAGCTCGGCGGTCAGGCTATCGTGCCGGGCGTCGCCGGCACCTGGAAAGATTTGACCGACTCGGTGAACGCCATGTGCGGCAACCTGACGGACCAGGTGCGCAACATCGCCCAGGTCACCACCGCTGTGGCGCGCGGCGACTTGTCGCGCAAGATCACGGTGGAC
>DASPMT010000426.1:0-3716 GCA_035626935.1 Phycisphaerales bacterium
GGCCCCACGTTCTCGGGCGGCGCTATCCGCGTCCAGCCCCCGGCCGAGCCGCCGGTCGTCTCGCCCGAAACCGCACCGCCCGCGGTGACAGGCGCCGCCAAGACCGATCCGCTCGGCCGCCGCATCGGCGCCAACACCGCCGACACCGTGCTCGCCTTCCCCAAAGCAACCGTCGAGCAGCTCATCCCGTTCATCGCCGAGAGCACCGGCAAGGCGGTCCTCCCCTCGCAGACGGTCCTGCCGATCCGCATCACCGTCATCAACGACAAGCCGATCCCGCGCGGCGAGGCCCTCGACCTGGTCTTCTTCGCCCTGCAGCAAGCGGGCGTCGCCGTCATCGAGCGCGAGGACCGCATCATCCTCACCGAGCAGGCAAAGGTCGCCCTCAACCCCGTCATCCCCGTCCTGGGCGCAGACAAGAGCACGCTCCAGCGCGGCGACCTCGGATCGCTCTACCAGAAGTTCTTTGCCCTCAAGCATGCCTCCGCGGCCAACCTCGCCGAGATCATCAAGACCAGCGTGCCCGAGAACGCCACCGTCCAGCCCGAGAGCGACTCCCAGACGCTCATCGTCACCGCGTCGATCGCCACGCTCCAGCGCGTCGAGCGCATCGTCAACGAGCTCGACCGCGCGCCGGCCGACCTTCCCAAGAGCGAGACGTTCCACCTCCGCTACGCGAACCCTGAGGACGTCGCGACCTGGATCACCGCCCTCTTCGGCGACACCGCCAACAACCCCAACCGCGCGCGCAACAACCAGGGCAACCAGGGCGGACAGGGGGGCAACCGCTTCCAGCCCGGCGGCGGCGGCAACCAGCGCCCCGGCGGCGCCAACCAGCCTGCCCCCGACCCGGCGTCGGGCGCACGCCAGCAGGCGACGCCCACCTCGACGATCCTCCGCGTCACCAGCAACCGGGTGCAGAACACCGTCACGGTGGTGGCCGAGGAGAACATCCTCGCCCTCATCCGCAAGCAGGTGACCGAGGAGTGGGACAAGGAGGTGCCGAAGGAGACCGTCTTCGCTACCCGCATCTACCAGCTTCATTACCAGGACCCCATCAAGATCCGCATCGCGCTCGAGGGCATCCTCGGCACCGGCACGGTCACCGGCGGGGGGCAGAACCGTGCCACGCAGAGCGCCCTCTCCAACCAGTACACCTTCCAGGCGCTCCCGGAGTCCGGCCGCCTCATCGTCGCCGGCAAGACGCAGGACAGCCTCCGCATCATTGACGAGCAGATCGAGAAGCTCGACACACCGATGCTCACGGGCGTCCCCGAGATCATCGAGCTCAAGCACGTCCAGGCCGAGGACCTCGCCGAGCAGCTCAACGCGCTGCTGGCCCAGGAGGGCACCCTGGCCCAGGTGCGCCGCGTCAACACGGAGCTGAGCACCGGCGCCAACGCCGGTGCTTCGCCGTTCTCCGAGTCGACCTTCACTCAGGACGGCGGCTTCACCCAGACGACGAGCCAGCAGGACCTCATGCAGTTCTGGTGGCAGCGCGCCAGGCCCGCCACCGACAACTTCGGCCAGAGCAACCTCGTCGCCAAGGCCCGCATCGTCCCCATCGCCAAGCAGAACTCCATCATGGTCCTGGCGCCCCTGGAGTACAAGGCGGCGCTGAAGCTGCTCATCGACAGCCTCGACAAGCCCGGGCGCCAGGTGCTCATCGCCGCCGTCATCGCCGAGATCAGCGGAGAAGACGCTCTCTCCGTCGGGCTCCGCTGGAGCAACTCCGCCATCACGCCGACGCTGCAGGACAACGCCTTCGGCATCGGGCCGCGCGCCAACAACACCAACACCATCACCGGCACGCAGAACAACTTCCTACCCGATCTGTTCGACACCAGCGTCCTCGACGTCGGAGCGAACATCAACGTGCTGCTCCAGCTTTTGGGCCAGAACACCAAGGTCAACATCCTCTCCGAGCCCAAGATCTTCACTGGGGACAACCAGGAAGCGGCGTTCTTCGACGGCCAGGACATCCCCTTCATCACCGACAGCCAGCCCAACACCAACGGCAACCTCGTCCAGTCCTTCGACTACCGAGCAGTCGGCATCAACCTCCGCGTCCGCCCCCGCATCACTCCCGAGCGCGACGTCGACCTCAAAGTCAACCTCGAGCTCTCCAACATCCTCCCCCAGCAGACCCTCTTCGGCGGCTTCATTGTCGACCGTCGGCAGACCACTACCCAGCTCATCGTCAAGGACGGGCAGACCGTGGTCATGAGCGGCATCCTCCGGTCCGAAGACTCCGACATCGTCCGCAAGGTCCCGGGATTGGGCGACGTGCCGCTGATCGGCGAGCTGTTCAAGAGCCGCGAGCGCAGCAAGACCACAACCGAGTTGATCGCCTTCATCACGCCGCTGGTGGTCAACAACCAGGCCGACTCGGACAAGATCAACGACGGCCCCCGCAGGCGCCTCGAGCAGCTCCGCAAAGAGCTGAGCATCACCCCCGCCGTCAACGGTGCGCCCACATCGTCACCGATCGACTTGGGCCCACCGCCCGCAGACGCCGGCAAGCCCGACCCCAACCCCAAGCCAGCCCCCGACAAGCCCGCGGACCCCGCAAAGCCGACCGAGCTCTAAGCCGCGTGGAGTCGGCGCAGCTGTTCTGCGCCGACCCAGTGCGCTCGATTCTCCGTACGATCGATCACCATGCGACCCTCACACGCGTTGGCCAGGCTGCTGTCGCGAGCGGCGCTCCTGGCGCTCGCGGCAGGCTCTGCCGCCTGCGTCACCGAGGTCGTCCCGGCCGGTCCCTCGCAAGGGCCGGCGAACCGGCCCGTCGGTTCCGGGAACGTCCCTCACGTGAACGCCACGCCGACGCCCCCCGGCGCAACCACCACTACCCGGCTGGCGGCGTCGATCAAGCCGCTCGGAACCATCCCCTACGACGGGCTCACGCTGCCGCTGGTCACGCCAGACGGACGCTGGGTTGTTACTCAGACCGGCCCGCTCCCGCCCTGGGAGGCGGTGCTCGCCGAGCCCGGCGCCGTACCGCTCCCCGCCAACGCGATCGCCGCATTTGAAGTGATCGACGGCGCCCTTATGCCGGCCGCGTGGAACGTCGCCTCTGCGGCCGCCGACGCCGCCGATCCCCCGCCTCCACTCGCGACCGAGGGCCTGCTGCTGGGACGCTGTGCCGGTGACGGCTGGGTGGTCGTGGAGCAGCCGAACGCCGATGGATCACGATGGATCGGGCGGTTGATGCTGAAGACCGGGACAGTCGAGTGGCTCGTCCAGGGAGAGGACGTAAACGCCCAGGCGTTGCTGCTGCGCAACGGCACGCTCATCTTCGCACGTCGAAGCAAATCGCAGGCGGAGTCAGTGCTCGTCATACGCCCCGCGGCCGTGCACGAGCGAGGCGAACCCCTTTCCGACGCTCCACCCGAGCGATCCATCAGGCGCGAGGGGTGGTACTTCTGTCAGCCGGTGACCTCTCCCGATCAATCGATCGTCGCGGTGCTGGCGATCGGTGCGCAGAGCTCGGAGCTGCTCGCGTACAGCACAACCCAGGTCGATGCGCAAGGAATGCCGATGCTCATTGGTCGGGAGCCGCTCGGACCGATGGGCGCTGCCGCGGCATTCCAAGCTGTCACCTCGGTGGAGGCCTGCCCCCCGGATGTCGACTCTCCTCTGCGATCAACGATTCTGCTGGTCAACGCCGACCGACGCCGCGTTGCCTTGTGGGACCCTGCCAGGGTTTCGATGAA
>DASPMT010000427.1:0-11693 GCA_035626935.1 Phycisphaerales bacterium
GTTCTGCGGGAGGATGGCGAGGTCGCCGTTCTTCGCCACGAGCATTCCGTGGCCCCAGGGCATCTCAACCCCGTTCTGGAAGCCGTGGGAGCTGGTGACGATGAGGTCCGGTTGATCTCGGTGAAGTGCTGAGCGAAGAGCGCAGCGCGGTCGCTGTTGCGCTCGGTGTCGTCTTTGGTGCCGCCGTTTGTGGTGTTCGGTCCGTTCTTGAAGACCCAGGCGCCGGGGTCGCCGTCGGAGACGGTGAACATCTGATCGAAGAGACCGCCGTTGATGCCGGTGGTGCTGATGGCGTTCTTGATGACCAGCGGCTTGTCGTCGCTGACGAGGGCGAGCGCATCGTCTGCGGTGAGTCCGGTGACGATGCCCCAGAGCGTGTCGGTGTACGGGTCGTCGTCGAGCTTGCGCATCGTGCGGTGGATGCCCGCGACGACGCCGCGGCCGAGTTCCTCGGGCCGGGCGACGATGGCGGTGTGGAGGGGCATGTGCTCGGAGAGCTTGGTGCGCGCGGAAGCGATGTCGCCTTCGTAGGTGATGACGGCGCCGTTGTGCTTGTCGGCCAGCTTCTGAACAACCTTGTGCCAAGCGGGGTCGGCGTCGGTCTGCTTGGAGACGAGGACTGCGTAGTCGGCGGGTGGTGCGGTGAGGGTGGAGGCGAGGAGGAGGGTGGGGAGCATGTGGAGGGTGATACGCGGAAGGGGGAGGCGGGTTCCTTGCCGAGTGGGCAACGTTCAGGCCGCCGTACGGTCACAAATCCCACCCCCTGGCCTGCCTTCGGCGACTTTGAGGTTTTCGGCATTGCTTGAATTCCGGCGCTCGTGCGATGTGCTCGCGATCGCACGGCCCCCTCCGGGGAGGGGTGAGTCGATTCGCACTCGTGGCGCGCCGATAATTGGTTTATGCACCGCTCCGCTGCGGCCTTTTCGGATCGAATTACCTCGCCCCTTTGGGCTTGAGGCGTTCGGCCGTTTTCTTCTTGCTGAACGCTGAATGAGCTCTTGTGGGCCTGCTTTGCTGCCGCGTTGGTGACACCCCGTTCCATACCATCCGCCCCCCCGAACTTCCGGCCCGGTCGCGGGCCTTGCAAGGACTCTCCATGTCGAATCAGCCCCAGCCCGTTCCTCCTCCTGCCACCGCTGCTCCGAAGGCGGAGAAGAAGGGGAACCCGTTCAAGGACACCTTGAACCTGCCTCAGACCGCGTTCAGCATGAAGGCGGACCTGGTGAAGAATGAACCGGCCTCGCTGGAGCGGTGGTCGAAGGTGGGAGGGAGCGGTCTATACGAGGCTCTGCGGGCTCAAGGTGCTTCGGCGCCGCGCGGGCGGTTTGCGTTCCATGACGGGCCGCCGTACGCCAACGGGAGCATCCACCTGGGGCACCTGATGAACAAGTGCCTCAAGGACTTTGTGGTGCGCAGCAAGACGATGGCCGGGTTTGATGTGCCGTACATCCCGGGATGGGACTGCCACGGGCTGCCGATCGAGCACAAGGTAATGACGGAGCTGGCGGAGGCGAAGAAGCTGCCGGAGGTCATGGCGCTGCCGGAGGCGGAGCGAAAGATGTTCGTGCGCACCGCGTGCCAGGCGTACGCGGCGAAGTTCGTCGAGCTGCACAAGGGACAGATGGGGCGGCTGCTGACGATGGCGGACTACCCGCATCCGTACCTGACGATGAGCAAGGAGTTCGAGGGGGCGACGCTGGAGATCCTGGCGACGCTGATGGAGCGGGGGCTTGTGTTTCGGGCGCTCAAGCCGGTGCACTGGAGCGTGACGAACGAGACGGCGCTGGCGGACGCGGAGCTTGAGTATCAGGACCGGCAGGACATCAGCGTGTACGTGGACTTTGAGGCGGCCGACGCGGAGGCGGTGTACGACGCGTTCGGGCTGCCGAAGGACGCGACCGGCGGCGACGAGGTGGAGGTGAGCGAAGGGAAGCCCGAGCCGGGCGAGCGGCCCGACCAGCGGCCGACGTTCATGATCTGGACGACGACGCCGTGGACACTGCCGGCGAACGTGGCGATCGCGGTGAACCCGTTGTTCGAGTACGCGCTTGTGCGGGTGGACGGGAACGTGTCTGTGATGGCATCGGCGCTTGTGGAGAAGGTGACGGCGCTGGCGAAGGCGGAAGAAGTGGTTGTGCTTGCGAAGACGAGCGGGGAGAAGCTTGTCGGGCTGCGGTACAAGCACCCGTTTGTTGATGTGTCGACGCACCCGGCAGGCGCCTTCCGTGTTGTGCCCGCGTCGTACGTCACGCTCGAGGACGGCACGGGGCTGGTGCACACCGCGCCCGGTCACGGTACCGAGGACTACCAGACGGGGCTTGCGAACCAGCTGCCGGTCTACTGCCCGGTGATGGGGAACGGGCAGTACGACAAGACGGTGCCGGAGTGGCTGCGCGGGCAGAACATCTGGAAGGCGAACAAGGAGATCGTCGAGCACCTGCGCAGCAGCGGGCACCTGTTCTACGACCACGTCTTCACGCACAGCTACCCGCACGACTGGCGGAGCAAGACGCCGGTGATCTTCCGGTGCACGGAGCAGTGGTTTGTGGGCGTTGATGAGTCGCTGAAAGGGGCGTCGTCTCCGTACGGCGGTACCCTGCGCGAGATGGCGCTGAAGAGCACCGGCGATGGCGGCGCGGTGGCGTTCGTTCCCGAGTGGGGCCGCAACCGCATGCGCGGCATGCTGGAGAGCCGGCCGGACTGGTGCATCAGCCGGCAGCGGGCGTGGGGGTTGCCGATCCCGGCCTTCCTTTATAAGGATGCGGAAGGGAACGAGAAGGCGTTCATGACCGCGGCGACGGTGAAGGCCGTGGCGAAGCTGGTGCGCGAGCAGGGGGCGGACGTGTGGTTCAAGGCCTCGCCGGCGGAACTGCTGAAGTACTACGACGTGAAGAGCGACACTGAGGCCTCCGCCGAGGTGAAGAGCGGTGCGGTGGCCGTTGCAGCGCTGAAGAAAGGCCCTGACATTCTCGACGTGTGGTTCGAGTCGGGGTCTTCGTGGAACTCGGCGATGCGGGAGCGCGGGTTCGAGACGCCGGTAGACCTGTACCTAGAAGGGTCGGACCAGCACCGCGGGTGGTTCCAGCTCTCGCTGCTGACGGCCCTTGGCGCGACGGGCAGGCCGCCGTTCAAGACGCTGCTCACGCACGGGTTCATGGTCGGCAAGGACGGGAAGAAGCTGAGCAAGAGCAAGGGGGACACTGTCGACGACCTGATGACCAAGTACGGCGCCGACGTGCTGCGGTGGTGGGTGAGCACGCTGGCGTACGAGAACGACGTGAAGGTTGACGGGACGTTCTTCGATGCGGCGGGCGAGGCGTACCGGAAGGTGCGGAACACGCTGCGGTTCATGCTGAGCAACCTGTACGACTACACGCCCGTACCCGGGCAACCCTCGGCGCCGGCGCCGACGTCGCTCGACGCCTGGGCGCTCGCCGAGCTCGACAGGCTCTCGGCCGCGGTGGTCGCGGCGTACGAGGGGTACGACTTCCGAACGGCGGCCTCGCTCCTGTTCGACTTCTGCAACACCACGCTCAGCGCTGTCTACCTCGCTGCCGTCAAGGACCGGCTGTACTGCGACAAGCCCGACTCGGCGCGTCGACGCGCATGCCAAGCGACGCTCTGGCGCATCACCGACGCGATGTGCCGTCTGCTGGCGCCGATCACGGCCCACACGGCCGACGAGGCGTACCGTGCCCTCCACAAAGTCCCCGAGAGCGATACGCGGACGTGCGTTCACCTGGAGCGATTCGCGGCGCGCACGGCGGTTCAAGCCGACAACGGTTGGGTGGCGGTCATGGCGGCGCGAGAGAAGGCGCAGGCGGTCATGGAGGCTTCAAAGAAGGGGATCGGCGTGGACAACCCGCTGGACATGGGCATCACGCTGCCGGACCCGACGGGCGAGCTTGCTCGCTTTGATCCGGCGGACCTCGCCGACCTCCTGGGTGTGAGCCGCGCTGCTCCGGACCGGATTGCCGGCGAGGTGAGGGTGACGGACCTGCGCAGCGAGGCGCGTTGCGAGCGTTCCTGGAAGCGTGACGGCACGGTCAGGGCGCGCGTAGCGGCGAACGGCGCGATGCTCAGCGACCGCGACGCGGAGGCGGTGGGGGCGTAATGCCGTAGACAGGCGCGGTCATGCCGCGGCGGAGCTGACCGTTCGACGCCAGCGGCGGCAAGCCTCAACGAGGCGGGTGCGGTCGACCGGCTTGGTGAGGTAGTCGTTGCAGCCGGCCGCGATGCACTTTTCCCTGTCGCCGACGAGGGCGTGCGCCGTGAGGGCGATGACCGGGATGTCGTCTCCCGCGCGGCGCAGCTCGGTGGTGGCGGTGTAGCCGTCCATCTCGGGCATCTGCATGTCCATGAGCACCAGGTGGAACGCGGTCGCGGACCGGCGGCACGCGGCGATTTTCTCGCAGGCGAGGCGGCCGTTCTCCGCGACGGTCACTTCGGCGCCGGCCTTGCGCAGGTAGAGCGTGAGGAGCCGCTGGTTGTCGACGCCGTCCTCGGCGAGGAGGATGCGGCAGCCCTGCAGCGCTGGTCCGTTGGCCGCGGCCAAAACCGGTGCTTGGGGCTCGGCGACGGGAGCGGACACGAAGGTCACGCCGTCGAGGGGGCCGGTGTCGATCGAGATAGTGAACACGCTTCCCTTGCCGAGGGTGCTGGTGACCGTGAGCGAGCCGCCGAGCATCTCGGAGAATCGGCGGGCGATAGCCAAGCCGAGGCCCGTGCCGCCGAAGCGGCGCGACATGGTGTTGTCTGACTGGCTGAAGGCCTGGAAGAGGCGGTCGATGTTCTCCGGCGCGATGCCGATCCCCGTGTCCTCGACTGCGACGTGCAGACGCTGGAGCTGGCGGTCGGCGCTGACGCGCACGGTGACCGACCCGGAGTCGGTGAACTTGACGGCGTTGCCGATCACGTTCAGGAGCACCTGGCGCAGGCGGAGGGGATCGGATCGGAAGACCGCCGGCGCGGGTGTCTGGTAGACGACGTTGAGGGCGAGGCCGCGTTCGGTTGCGCGCTCCCGCATGAGAGCCGCCGCCTCCTCGATCACGCCGAGGGGGCACGCGATGGGTTCGACGGTCATCTTCCCGGCCTCGATCTTGGAGATGTCGAGGATGTCGTTGATGATGGTCAACAGGTGCTTGCCGGAGCGGTTGATCGTGGCCACGCACTCGCGCCGGGCGGCGGCGTCCTGGGCGGGGTCGCTCAGGAGCTCGGAGAATCCCAGGATCGCCGTCATGGGCGTGCGGATCTCGTGGCTCATGTTGGCAAGGAAGTCGCTCTTGGCGCGGTTGGCTTCCTGTGCGGCCAGCATCGCCGTCTCGAGCTCGCGCGTCCGCTCGCGCACCTGGTCCTGCAGCGTCAGGTTGAATCGGCGGGCGGTGTCGTCGCGGTCTTTGACCGCCACGCGCATGCGTCCGAAGGCGTCGGTCAGTCGGCCGATCTCGTCCCCACGGTTGTCGGCGAGGGGTGAGTCGAGCTCGCCCCGCGCGATCCGCTCGGAGGCGTCGACGAGCCGGTCGAGGCGGCGCGTCCAGGCGCCCGCGAGGAACCACATGACCGCGGCGATCACCACGCACGCGCACACCACAATCCTCAGGAACACGGCGCGGAGCGAGGCCATCCGTGCCTCGACGAGTGCGGCCGGCATGCCGACGTCGACCGTCCCGAGCATATGGGTGGCGGAGCCGTCCCCCGACACCTGCGGCTGGTCACCGCCGAACACGTCCAATCCTTCGGCGTTCTGGGCCAGGGTGCGCACGTCTGCCCGTCCACGGATCGGCTCTTCACCCTGGCCGCCGGTCTGCTCGTCCTGCGCACCGGCCGCGGCGACGGGTATTCCGGCCTGGTCAACGAAGCGAGCCCACAGCAGCCCGTTGGAGCGCATCGAGAACTCCGCCAGCCGCTTCAGTTCCGTCAGGTCCCCGGCCGCCATGGGGACTTCGCCGGCGGCGGCGAGTCCGCGCGCCACCGAATCGGCCGAGCGCCGGTACTCGGCCACGACGGTGTCGCGCATAGTTCGGTGGGCGGTGAAGACCGCGGCGGACATGGCGATGAGTGCGACGCCGAGCACGGCGAGGGTGACCTTCGGCCTCAAGTTCATCCGCAGTCGCAGCACTGATCAGTCTCCCTTCCGCTCGCTGGCCAGCGACGGCGGCAGCCGAACGCCCAGGCGTTCGGCAACCACCTGGTTGACGCTCACTTCGAATGCGGGCTCGACCGTCTGGCCTGCCGTTCCGGCTGGTTCCTTGGCCCTCTTCATGAGCAGGGCCGCCGCCTGTGCGCCCTGCGACTCGGGCGTGATTCCGACGCCGACCAGCGCACCCGCCTTGACGACCGGCGTGGAGAAACCGAAGACCGGGAGCTTCGCCTCCAGCGTCGAGTGGAGCACGGCCTTGATCGTGTTGGCGTCGTAAAGGGCGCCGTCGGGCATGGTCCACAGCACGTCGACTCGGCGCCGGATCAATGCGTCCAGAGCTGGGGCCACCTTCTCCTTGGAGTCTACAGGCTCAGCGTCCACTTTGAGTCCGGACCTGGCCGCTTCCTGCTTGAGCGCGTCGACCCAGCGTTCCCCGCGTGTCGAGCCCCGCTTGAAGAGCACACCGACGGTCTTTGCGTCGGGCAGAGCCTGGCGCAGCAGCGCCACTTGGCGCGACACGGGGATCTCGGCGAGCACGCCCGCGCTGCCGGCAATCAGGCCTGCGCTCTCCACGTCCGCCACCATGCAGAACACCGTGGTCCCGGCCCGCCCCTTGCTCCAGACGGCGGCTTCGGTGCCGACGGTGATCAAGGAGGCATCGGCCGGGCACGACGGGGGCGCCTTTTCGTTGATTACCTCGGTGCGGACGGTCCATCCCTCCGCCTCCAGCGCCGCCCGGGCGGCACGCTCGCACTTGCGGAAGGGCTCGGCCTCGCGGCTGAGCACCAGTACGGCCTCGCGTCCGGACGGGCGCTGGCTGCTCCAAGCGCACATCAGGAGGGCGCATGCCGCTGCGGCGGTAGCGGCGATCCGAGTTGTCCGTAGCCAGTGCGTCAACGGTTCACTTCTTATGTGTATGCGCGATCAGAACTTGTACTGGAACCGGACGAACAGCGTGCGCCCCGGCGTGTCATGACCAGAGACGTTGGCGACGCCCAGCAGTTCGTCCCTTACCGACTCGAACACGTCCTCAACGCCGAGCTGGACCTCTCCGCGGCCGCCCAGGACGGCGGCGGTGAGGGAAAGGTCCAGTCGGTGGGAGACGGGCGACGAATTGACGAGCACGCTGCCGTGGGTGGCGTCGGTGTAGCGGTAGTCGGCGTTGGCCGTGAGCCAGTCGGCGAGGTCGTGGCGCAGGCCGGCGCCGACGGAGTGCTCGGCGGGGTAGTACGCACGAACCTCCTGCGCTTCACGGTCGGTGTCGAGCGCGTTGTAGGCGTACCAGACGTACGCCCGGCCGCCCTTGTAGCTGCAGGTCAGTTCGGCTTCGACGCCGTAGCCGGTTGCACCGTCGATGTTGTCGAGGGTGCCGACAAACGGTGCGTCGTTGATGGCGACAACGCCGATCAGATCGGTGTAGCGGCTGTAGTAGGCGTTGACGCGGGCGGTCAGGTGGTCGCTGAGCTGTCCGGAATAGCCCGCTTCGAGCGAGTACACCCGCTCGTGGTCCAGGCCCTCGGGGGGCACAAGCGTCACACCGAACATTCCGGGTGGCGCCGGGGGGCTGGGGAGCGGGAGGCGCTGTGAGCTGAGCCCTCGGAGCGTGAGGAGCGGAGCTCTAAAGGCCTTGGCCGCGGCCAGCCGCAGCACGTGGCGCTGTTCAGCGTCCACCGCGTAAAGCAGGGCGGCGCGGGCGGACCAGTCCGCGGTTGTCTCGGAGTAGCTGTCGACCCGGAACTGGCCTTCGAGCGCGAGACGCTCCGACGCCTGCCATCGGTCAGTGACGAAAGCGCCGACCCAGGTCTCGTCGACGGTCTGGTCGGGGAAGATGATGTCTTCGGGGGTGACTATTTCCTGCTCGATCCTGATCAGTCTGACGTTGCCGCCGACCACCACACGGTTTTCAGCGGAGGTATTCCATGCGTACTGGGCCTCCAGGTCGTGCTCCACGCTGTCGATCCGGAACATCGAAGGGCGGTTCTCGCTGGCGATGTTGCAGTACCACTGCAGGTAGCCGCTGGCACCGCCGTCGAAGTCGCGCTCGAGGCGGGCAAACAGGCGTTCCTGATCGAGGCGTTCGTCGCGCATGGGCCAGAGGCCGCCGAATTCGGAGTCGCCGCGTTCGGTGTGCGAACCGGCGACGCCGAACCGCAGACGAGTATCGGCGCTGAAGCGGTACACTCCTTCAGCGTCGTACCGGAGGGCGCGCCCGAAGTCGCGCGAGACGAAGTCGTCGCCGTCGACGGCGTTCTCTGAGCTCTCGTGGGACCCGTAGCCGACTGAGACCCGCACGGCCAGCTTGTCGTCGCCGACTCCCGCGCGGATGTGCGAATAGGTGTCGCCGTATTCGTTGAGGCGGGTACTCGCGAAGTAGCCGAGTGAATCCTCCGGCTTCTTGGTGATGATGTTGATCGCACCGTTGAAGGCGTTGGCGCCCCAGACGGCACCGCCGGGCCCGCGGACCACCTCGATGCGATCGATGTCCTCCGCCAGTACCGGCAGAGCACCCCAGTCGGTAGCTCCCATCACGGGGCTGCCGGCGTTGCGACCGTTGATCAGCACGATCGTGCGGTCGGCGAACTCGTCGTGCATTCCGCGAACGCCCACGGCCCAGCGGTTGCGATCAACCCGCAGCACGTTCAGTCCCGGGACCATCGTCAACATCTCCGGGAGGTCGGTCTCGCCGCGGTAGTGGATGTCCTTCCAGGTCACCACGCTGACGGGGACCGCCAGCTCGCTCAGGCGCTGGACGCGCCGCGAGGCGGAGATCACCACCGGCACATCTTCGAAGATCAGCAGGTCGTCGCTGGGCTGCGCTTGAGCGAGCTGCAGCTTCGTGTCGATCAGGCCGTCGACCGTCGGCTCGGCCGCCGGCGGCGCCGCGGTTGGCTCGGTGACGGGTTGGCCGGCCGCGGTGGCAGCGGCGACCAGGGTCGTGCACACCGCCGCACGGCGTGCCGGTGAGGAACGTCGGTTCTTTAGGCTGCCCATACCGGTAACTCCCACGCACGCGCCTTCGAAAAGACGCGTAGCGGGGAAGCAGATCGGCGGTCCATAACCAGCTCTAAAGAGAGCCTCATGCAATCCGCTTACGTGAAGGGCTCGGGACGCACGAATGCGGGCAGCCGCTTCAACCCCAGCAAGCGCCTCGGCTCCCTTTATAAGGGGGTGATTCTTGCGCCTTGCTGTCTGGATGGTTGCCTCGCCTGCGATCGGACAACCGCCGAATCGGTGGCGGGGCGTGTATACTGCCCTTCAGCCGCGGGCGTAGTTCAGCGGTAGAACGTCAGCTTCCCAAGCTGAATGTCGGGAGTTCGATCCTCCTCGCCCGCTTTGCCAGCCGGTTACCGACCGGTGCCTCACCTTCCCATACAGTGATTGACTCGTCGGGCACCCCCTCCCCTCCCCCCCGGTTTGGGTGTGACTTTGTCAATTTCCCAAGGCGCGAATGATCCGTCTGCGAGCCCGCGACGTCCGCTGGCGTGCGGCCGCGTCTGTCCGGTAGTGTCGTGCTGGCCCCTGCTTCCGTAAGTGCGCGGACAGCGTCGATCTGACCTTCCCTGGCCGCCAGATGCAGCGCCGTCCAGCCGTCGGAGCGTTGGGCGTCGAGCGGGGCGCTCCGTGCGGTCATCACGCGGACGACCTCTGTGTTGCCGTTGCGGGCGGCGAACATGAGCGCCGTCTGCTCCTGCCGGTCGCGCAGCGCGACATTCGCTCCCCCGCGGTTGATGAGGGTCAGTGCCGCCGCCGTCTTTGAACGGTGGCATGCGAGCATCAGCGGCCTGCGACCGTCTTCGTCCAGCGCGTCGACCAAGGCACCGCGCTCGAGGAGCGCGCGGATGGCCGGCTCGTGGCCTGCGTTGGCAGCCAGGTGGAGGGGCGTGCTGTAGTCGCGGGTCTCGTGCGCGTTGACGTCCGCACCGCTGGCGGCGGCCGCGTTGAGCGTCGCGGCGTCGTTGGAAGCCGCGGCGGCGAACCACGGGTTGGTGTCGGCCTTCACCGAGGCGCCTCCGTCGCGTGCCCCCTGGTTGCAGGCGGCAAGTGCGCTGAGCGAGAGTGTGAGTGCGGCGGCGGTAAGACGGTTCATTCCTGCTCCTTGTCGGCCGGCGAAGGACGGCCGGGTGTGGCAGCCTACCAGGAGCGGGCTCGCGCTGCCCGCGTCGGGCCGTACCATGCTGCCGATGACCGGCGACCAGCCCTCCGCGACCAGGCGGGGCGACAACACGCCTCCCTCGCCGCGCGTCGCCATCGTCGCTCCGATCTACAACCACGCTTCGGCGGTTCGGCCGGTTCTGGACGGCCTGGGGCGGTACGGGCTGCCGATCATCGTTGTCAACGACGGGTCAACCGACGGTACGGCGGGCGTACTTGACGCGTGGAGGCAGGCGGGCGCCGGAACCGACAGGCGCGTAGTAACTCACGCCGCGAACCGCGGCAAGGCGGATGCGCTGCGCTCGGGCTTCGCCGAGTCGGCCCGGCTCGGGTTTACGCATGCGGTGACGATCGACACCGACGGGCAGCACGATACCGCCGACTTGCAGCGTCTGCTTGACCTTGTGCCGGGGCACCCGGGCGCGCTCATTGTGGGAGCGCGCGAGCGGGAGGGGTCTGAAGCACCGGGTGCCAGCCGCGTCGGACGGGCGCTCTCCAACGGCATGGTTTGGATCGAAAGCGGCGTTCGCGTCACGGATAGCCAGTCGGGCATGCGGGTCTACCCCTTGGAACACATGGGCTTGCTCAGCGGCAGGGTCAGGCGGTACGGCTTCGAGACAGAGGTCCTGACGCGCGCGGGGTGGCTGGGGGTGCCGGTCGTGGAGACGACGATCCGGTGCATCTACGACGTCCCCGGTGGGCGAACGACGCACTTCAACCTGCGGCGCGACACGCTGGCGCACATCGGTATGCACGCGGGGCTCTTTGCCCGGGCGCACATGCCGGGCCACCCGCGTGTTGCCGACGCCAACGACGACACCGGGACCATTCCGCGGCGGCTGGGACGGTGGTTCAGTCCGCGCCGGCTGCGCCGCATGGCGCGGGGAGACGCGGCGATGCGCGAGCGTCTTGCCGCCTCGATCGGCGTAGGGCTGCTGATCGCGACGCTGCCGATCTACGGGCTTAAGACGCTCGTGTGCCTCTGGGTGGCCGGACGCTTCCGGCTGCACCCGTTGGCGGTGCTTGGGGTCTCGAGCCTGTCGACACCACCGCTCGGGCTGCTCTTTGTGGCCGCGTCGGTCTGGACGGGGAGTTTCGTGCTGCACGGGCACGCTCCCGATCTGTCCGGCTTGAGCCTTCAAGACGCGTCGCAGTGGTCCACCGTGAACACCCTCGTTGCCGAGTGGCTGGTCGGCAGCGTTGTGGCCGGCGTAGCGCTGGGGCTTGCGGGTTACGGGGTGATGCGGCTGTTGCTGCGCGAGCGGCCCATTGCTGCCAAGCGGTGACGGCTCTACACCGCACCGGCGGTGAGCGCCGATGCCGGCTTGGCCTCCAGGCTGGAGAGTCCGTTCATCAGCGGCAAGTTGATGGGCGGCTCGTCGAGAAGGCTGAACGGTGGACG
>DASPMT010000428.1:0-2305 GCA_035626935.1 Phycisphaerales bacterium
CGCCACGCCACAACGTCGCCACAGCAGGCCGCTCCCACCCCCACCTCACCCGTTCGACGGCATCCCCGGCTGGCGCGAAGGCTACTCCACCCTCTACCTCATCCGCACCCGCCCCCAGCGATCACCAAAGACCCCCGACGACTGACGCAGTACTTCACCCCAAAGCCCGCGCGCTCCACCCATCCGCTCCGTTCGGTACACCCATCCCGTTCCTGAAACGCCGCATGAGCGCGTCCAAACGACAAACTCGCGCCCGCTTCGCGTTGCGCCTCCGATACAGGTGTGCACCCGCACCCTTCAACCACCACCACAACCGATTCGGAGAACGCACCGATGCACACCTCCCCCGCGACCGTCGTCCACCCCTCCGCCGCCTGGCTCACCGCCTACCGCGCCGCATCGCGCTCGGCGATCTTCTCCGCGCTCCACCTGGCCGCCGCCGACATCGATGCGCTCGCACGCCACATCGCCGACCGCTGCACCCAGCGCCGCCAGCAGCGCCCCGCGGGCACGCCGCGCCGCTCCACGCCCGCGCGCCGAGCCGGCTGAGCAGACTCAGCACGCAGCACTCAGTACTCAGCACTCGCCACCTACCCATTCCGACCCTTGTGCGTCCCCTGATGCTCATGCCCCGGCGCGTTGTCCCGTTGCCCGCGCTGCCGCGAGCGTCCGCCGTGCGCACCCGGCCCGCTCTGCACCGGCCCTTCCACCTGCTGCCCGCGCCGGCTCTCCTCATCCGGCGCCTCGCGGTACTCACCCTGCAGGTACCGCCGGTCCTCGACGCGATCCTCAGCCCTTGTTTCCGACTTCGGACGATCATGCGGCGGCCCGCTCCGCTGCCCGCGTCCGCTCTGATTGCGTGGCATACTCGGCTCCTTTCCCCGCCGCCTGCACGCCCAGCCATAAACGAGCATGAAACTCTCCGCAAAGCGCCCCGAATCAGCCTCGCCGCGTACCGAGTTTCGATGTACGCTCAACCCATGAACGAACTCGAACGCCGCACACTCCTCGGCGCTGCCGGCGCCACCGCACTCGCCGCCCTCGCCACAGGACGGGCCAAAGGTGCGGGGGGTGGGCCTCTTAACCCGCCCGCCGGGCCCGTCGCCTCCACCCTCAAGCCCCTCGCCGAGGTCGAGCCCCGCACCGCGATCAACGACGCCAACACCCCCGGCACCGCCACCGGTCGCTACCGCATCACCCGCCCCGGCTCCTACTACCTCCTCGACAACATCGGCGGCATCTCCGGCCGCCACGCCATCGAGATCGCCGCCTCCGACGTCACCATCGACCTCTGCGGCTTCCAGCTCTCCGGCGTCCCCGCCAGCGGCGCGTTCGACGGAATCTCCGTCGCCGCGGGCGGACTCACCGGCCTCACCGTCGTCAACGGCACGGTCCGCAACTGGGGCCGCCACGGCGTCAACTTCGCCACCAACAACCCCGAATGCTGCCGCGTCCACGCCGTCCACGCCGCGAACTGCAGCGGCGTCGGTATCGCCGCCGGCGACCGCTCGATCGTCTCCGACTGCAGCGGCACCGGCTGCGGCAGCAGCGGCGTCACCGCCGGCTTCCACAGCACCATCCTCCACTGCGTCGGCAAGAGCAACGGGTTCACCGGGATCAGCGGCGGCGGCGACACCCTGATCAGCCACTGCTCCGCGTCCGACAACGGCACCGTGGGCATCGGCGCCTCCGGTGGCTGCGTCCTCATGTGCAGCGCCAACGGCAACGGCACCGACGGCATCAGCGCAACCCAGGGCACCATCTCCGGCTGCAACGCCAAAGGAAACTCCACCGGCATCCGCGGCGGCGTCGGCGCCGCGATCGTCTCCTGCACCGCCGCGGCCAACACACAGGCCGGCTTCTCGATCAACGACGGCGGCTCCCTCATCGACTGCAACGCGATGGACAACACCGTGTGGAACTTCGTCGCGGCGGACGGCTGCACCGTGCGCGGCTGCAACGCGCTGGCCAACAACGCCTTCCCGGTCCAGTCCAACTTCCGCATCACCGGCGGCCAGAACCGCATCGAGCACAACAACGCCACCGGCGGCGGCATCGGCTTTGACGTCGAGTCGGCCGGCAACTTTCTCTCCGCCAACACCGCCCGCAACAACACCACCAACTACGCCGTCGTCGCCGGGAACGTCTGTTTCGTCCTCGTCGCGGCAACCTCCGCCGCGATCAACGGCGCCAGCGGCGGCATCTCGCCCGGCACCACCAACCCCTGGGCCAACTTCTCCTTCTGAGCTCCGCGCCTGAAGCGGCGCTGCACGGATCAGAACGAGAAGTTCGCGTTGGGATCGGT
>DASPMT010000429.1:0-2485 GCA_035626935.1 Phycisphaerales bacterium
CGGCTTGATGACCGTGGCGCACAGGCGCATCGCGCCGAGCACCGCGCACCCGCCGTCCTTGTCGCGCTTCATCCCCACCATGCCGTTGTTCACCTTCAGGCTGAGCCCGCCGGTGTCGTACGTCACGGTCTTGCCGACAAGCACCAGCGGTTTCTGCTTCTTCCCCTTGGCGCCCCTGGGGGTGTACTCCAGCCGGATCATGCACGGCAGGTTCTCGCTCGCCTTGCCGACGTTGACGTGCCCGACCAGCCGCTCGCGATCAAGGTCCTTCCCCTCGAACAGCTCAAAGCCCAGCCCGCACTCCTTGGCGAGCTTGCGCGCGGCCTTGGCCATGAACTCCGGCGTCGCGATGTTGGGCGGCGTCTCGCTGAGCGTCCGCGTGAGGTTCGCCGCCTCGCCGATGGCCATACCAAGCCGGGCCCCCTCCGCCATGGCGTCGTCGTCGAACGCGACGGCCGCGCTGTGACGCTCACGCTTCTCGGCCGGTGTCCCCTTCCCTTTGAACCCAAGGTTGTCCCACGCGAGCAGCGAGAACGCCTCACCGATGCACCGACCGGCCATCCGGCGGTCGGCGGCGCTCCCCGCGCCCGCGGCCTCCAGTGCCGGCGTGATCGCAAAGCGCACCGTCCCTCCCTTGATGAGGCCCATCCTCCGAGCCACTGCAGCGCCCGCGCTCCGCAGGTTGCCGACCTTGAAGCTGTCCTTCTTGCCCAGGCCGAGCGCCATTACGCGGTCGCCCCGATCGGTAAAGACATCAGCGATGCGGCAGGACTCGCCGGTGCACTCGGGGCGGGATGCCGCCGCCGCGACAGCACGAGAAAGCGGGCTCCCGGCCGGCACGTGCGCCCCCGGCTTCTCACCCTGGAAGTACCCCACCACCACAACCTCGCCGCTCCCCTTGCTCCCCTTGGCGCTCTTCTTTCCCTCAACAAGCTTCACCGATGCCAGCATGGTCGTCGCTCCCGGAATGACTGAAAAACCCGGCAGCGCCGGGGCCGAGTCTAGGGGCGAACTGACCCGCCCCGGGGCTTCAGCGAACGCAGCCCGACAGAACGGTCAGTTCCAGCGCACATTGCGTCCGACGGTGAGCAGCGCCAGCATGAACAGGCCGTAGCCGCCCCCGACGACCACCAGCGGGCCCGCCGCGATCGCCAGCGCGGCGAACTGAGCCGCCGGCGTGCCGACGAGCCACCAGAGGGCCGCGCTCACGGTGAGAACGGCAACACCCAGCCCCGAGAGCTTGACCACAGCGCCGGGGGCACGCTGGGCGGGAGGTCCGCCGGCGCCGGGCCGCGGGCGGTTCTGCAGCACAATGCCCCAGAGGAACAGCAGGGCGAGGACATCGACCACCCACGACAGCGCCATCGCGCCGACGATCGGTGTCCACCACGTGACGGCCACCCAGATCGCGCCCAGGCCGACGACCGACCACACGCACCAGGAGACCGCGGCGGCAAACGGAAGCCTCCCATGCCCGGCGCGGAAACCGAAGTGCGTGACGAGGTAGCCGATCCGCCCGAACATCGTCGGTGTGCCGACCGGCTGTGACCGGATCAGCAACGCGCCCGCCGCGCACAGCAAGGCGGCCAACGCAACCCAGAGGCACACAGCGGTCCAGACCTGCAGCTTCACTCCCATCGCCGCCGCGCACGCGACGAGCGCGCACCAGGCGAGCAGGTTGACCGACCAGCGGCGTAGGAACGCAAACGGGCTCATCATGACGGGCTCCTCACCCCAGCCATGCGCCGTGCCGGGCCCGCCCGGCTAGCCGCAGCATCAGGCCCTGAAGATCGCCCCCAGCCGCTTGCCCATCATGACCGTCGCGCCCGTGAGCGTCACGCCCAGCAGCGCCATGCCCCACACGCCCATCGCGCTGGCGATGTGCGGCCCGTCCGCCAGCCGGTTGGCGAACGCGAAAATCGCTTTGGTGATCGGGAAGTGCCGCTCCTGCTGCGCCAGGATCAGCGAGTCGCTCACCTCCAGCATGCTGAAGGCGAACGCCAGCAGCCCACCGGCGATCAGGTTCGCCGCGATCAGCGGCACGATCACCCGGCGCACCGCCGTCGCGCGCGAAGCGCCCAGGTTCATCGCCGCCTCCTCGAGCTGGCCGCTGGTCTGCTGGAGGCCCGCGACCGTGGCCCGCACGATATAGGGCAGGCGGCGCACCGCGTACGCCGCGATCAGGAACGGGATGGGGTTGGGCGCTGCGCCAACGATCGAGAGCACCTCCAGCGGGTTCCCCTTGCCGAACGGCCACCGCAGGCTCATCGCCACATACCCAAACGCCAGCACCAGCCCCGGCACCGCCAGCGGCAGCATCGTCAGCGCATCGAGCACCGGCAGGCCCTTGATGTTCGTCCGCACCAGCAGGTACCCGATCAGCAGCCCGAGCCCGAGCGCCAGAAGCACGGCGCTCAGCGAGAGCGTCAGGCTCATGGTGATCGAGCCCGCCGCCAGGTCGCTCGTCAGCGCCTGGTTGAAGTGG
>DASPMT010000430.1:0-4999 GCA_035626935.1 Phycisphaerales bacterium
GCCGACGACCGCATCGCCCTGACAGGCGGCGACCGCAACAACCTGCGGAAGCTGGCGCGCGAGGGCGAGCAACCCCCGGCCGCCCCCGCGGGCAGCCTGACACAGTCGCTCACGGGCTTCGGGCCAGTCACGTGCACCAACGGAGGCTGGTCGCTCGTCCCTGCGTCCGTGCGCATACCCGGTGAGAACTTCGACCTCGCCCGTCCCTGCCTCTCCTTTTACAACCTCCTGGACCCGCAGGCGGTCCACCGCGTCATGACCGTCGGCGACGCCGCGGCCGAAGCGTTCGGCGTGGCGCAGGGCAGCCCCGGTGTCGTCACCGACGTATACAACGCGCGCGTGCACCGGGACGCGGTGTCCCCCTCCGGCAACCTCTCGTTCACCACCGAGGCCCGCGTCGCCGCGGCCATCGGGCAGACCGCCCTCCGTCGGCAGGTCTCGGGGCGCATCGACCTCGCCATGGGCACGGTCAACTACACCCTGGACATCGGCCAGGGCGATGCGCTGCTCAACACACCCGGGTTCACCTACACGTCCTCTCTCACGACCGGCTACTCGAACTCGTCGGGGCGCGCAACGTTCGTCTTCGACGGCACCACCGACCCCGGCCTGTCGATGTCCGACAACGTCTTCTGCACCTCCGACAGCCCCTTCACCGCCCGCCTCCGCGAGGACGATCCGGCGCCCGGCGGCATCCCCGCGGGCGCCCGCATCGCGACGATGGAGGTCTGCAGCCTTTCCACCGACGGCACGGCCCTGCTCTACACCGGCTTCCGCAACGCGCCGGGCGCCGAGGCCGGCCTCTACGCCTTCTCACCGAACCCGTCGAACCAGTTCCAACTCCTCGCCCGACTGGGGGAGACAATGACCGTGAACGATCAGGCACGCACGGTCGTCAACATCAACGCCACGCGCGGCGGCACCGGGAGCAACGGTGAAGACGGCCGCTCGCGCAAGATCGTCCCCCAAGGCGCCGCCGTTGTCCTGCTCCTGGACAACAGCACGCGCGCCGTCAAGCTGTGGCGGGGCGCCCCGCCCGCTCCCTGCACCGCCGACGTCGGCGTCTCCGGCGGCCTCCCCGGCGCCGACGGCCTGCTCGACAACAACGACTTTGTCGTCTACGTCGACACCTTTTTCGCGCAGGCTGTCGCCGCCGATATCGGCGTCACCGGCGGCCTCCCCGGCGCCGACGGCGAGTGGAACAACAACGACTTCGTCGTGTACATCGACCTGTTCTTCGCGGGGTGCTGACGGCGTGTTCGCGTGGGTCAACCGGACGCGTCTACGCTCGCGGGTGCTCATCCTCTTCGACATCGACGCCACGCTCGTGCTCACCAGCCGGTCGGGCCTGTGGGCCATGGAGCTCGCCGGCCAGGAGCTGTTCGGCGACAACTTCCTGATCCGCGACGTCGAGTTCGCCGGCCGGCTCGACACGCTCATCATCCCCGAGATCTTCGAGCGCAGCGCCGTCCCCGTGACCCCGGAGAACCTCGCCCGCTACAAGGCCCGCTACGCCGAGCTGCTCGAGCAGCGCCTGGCCGACCCAGGCGTCGTCAAAACTGTGCTGCCGGGCGTCCGCGAATTGCTCGCCGAGATCGGCTCGCGGCGCGCCGCCGGCGTGGACGTCACCGTCGGCCTTCTGACGGGCAACTACGAGCACACCGGACGGATGAAGCTGCGCCACTGCGGGCTCGACCTGTCGCCGTTTGTCGTCAACGCCTTCGCCGACGACGCCTTCCACCCGCACGGCAGCCGCGACGACCTGCCCCCCGTGGCCCTTCGACGCTACCGCGAGCGCCACGGGCGCGAGGCCGATCCTTCGCGGACCGTGATCATCGGCGATTCACCGGCGGATGTGCGCTGCGCGAAGGTGAACGGCTGCCGCGCACTGGCGGTGGCAACGGGCGTGCATTCGCTGGAGCAGCTCCGGGCCTGCACGCCCCACGCGCCTGACCTGGCGGTTCAGAGCCTGGCGGACACCGCCGCCGTGGCAGCGTGGATGTTTGACGCGGTTGCAAACGAAAAACCCCCGGCAACAGCGCCGGGGGCTCGCAATGGAGTCTGACAAAGAGAAGCCTCGCGCCACCGGCCAAGCCCACCCGGGAGCCGCGCCGTCAAGCCGGCGCGCCCCGCGTCAGAGAGCGCGCCGGCGTAGGAGGGCCGCCCTATGAGCGCTCCAACGAACGGCAAGGACTTTGCATTCGAGCCGACCAGCGTCGGTGAGCACATCGTGCTCCAGCCCGTTGTGGTCAGTTCCCAGAGGACGCTCTCGAGTATCCGCCTGTGTGCGCCTTACATCCGCTCCTTCGCCGAATCGTCATACGTGGACTATGTACGCGGCAGGCGTGTACAGCTAGACGAACGGCCCGCGACTGTCGAACTGATCCAACAGTGACACCGGGAGCTTGGCACAAAAATCGCTCTGGGACTTCAGTGTTCCTGGCCACTTTGGACCCCCGAGGGTCCGGCCTCCCAACGGCCCGAGCGGGAGGAGCAGAGCTGGGCCCGACCCTATCCAAAAAGGGCCTGAAGGTCTGAGTGACGAGCGATGAGTAGCAAGTAGAAGGCAGCAAGCAGCCCTCGCGCTGCCGACCGCTCTTGCCCGCCCCGCGGCCCGGCGCTCCGACATCCTGCAGTATCGTCTTTCTTCTTTGGGATGAAGAGCGGCGGCGATCCCGGCCCCTCACGGGCGGCCGAGCTTGAAGCGTTCCTGCGGACGACCCTTCCGCGCGGCCGCTATCAGGTCCGCGCCCGCCGGTGCATGAAGCGCCAACGCGGAATGCCTTTGAGGTGGAGGTACGCCGCCGCGCCGAACGAGAGCACGATGAACGCGAGCGCGCCGGCGAGGACCACGAACGCACCCAGCGTGAACCGCCGCTCGCCCCGGTCGGCGACGATCGATATCGACACGGCGGTCACCAGCGCGTGCAGCGAGAGCGTGATCACAACGTGCGTGTACGCGGTCAAAGACCCGGCGATGCCCGAGGGAGTGTGGGCGAGCAGGCTCGCGCCTATGGCGGCGGCAAACGTCCCGATGAACCGCATGTCGGACGACGGCGGGCCCGAGGCCGCGGAGGCTGCGCCCGGCGTGCCGCACTCGGGGCAGACCGCGTTGCGGGCCCGCAGCCCGAGCATGGAGTAGCCGCAGGCGTGGCAGCAGGGGGTGCCCGGCGGCCGAGCGCGGGCCCGCCCTCTGCAGGGTGGTGGCGCTGCAGAGCATCAGCAGCCAGAGCACCACCGGGAGCGTGCAGAGGACGAGCATGCGACGAGGATACAGCAGAGAGGCCAGGCGTCACCGACCAGCGACTTGGGGGGTGCGATGGCCGATGTGGGTTGCGCCATTGGCCCCCCGGGGGCCCGGCCTCCCAACGGTCCGAGCGGGCGAGACAGAGCTGGGCCCGACCCATCAAAGAAGCTGCCCTCTTGCCCGTATGTGACAAGGGACAAGGATGCAGAGCGATGCTCTGCGGATGTTGACTTCCGGCTCCAGTCAGCTGCGCCTCCCGCCGCACGGAACCGCGGCCCGGCGCTTCGACGTCCGGCGGCGTCGTCTTTCCTCTTTTGGGTGAGAGCGCGGCGATCGCGTCAGATCCGCAGAAGAAAATTCCCGTGTCCTGTCGATCCGAGCCTCCCCCGTTCGACGCCTGGGTGAGCCGGTAACGTTTGCCGGCGTGCGGAAAGCGAGAACCCCCCTGACAAGGACAAGGAGCGACCGATGCGAGTGATGGTGATCGTCAAGGCGACCAAGGACAGCGAAGCGGGCAAGATGCCGGGCAAGGAGATGCTCGAGGCGATGGGCAAGTACAACCAGGAGCTGATCAACGCGGGTGTCATGCTCGACGGCGCCGGGCTCAAGGCGAGCTCCAACGGCGCCCGCGTCCGGTTCTCCGGGGCCAAGCGCACCGTGATCGACAGGCCGTTCGCCGAGACCAAGGAGCTTGTCGCCGGCTACTGGCTCTGGCAGGTGCGCTCGCTGGAGGAAGCGATCGAGTGGCTCAAGCGCTGCCCGAACCCGCACCCCGAGGAGTGCGAGGTGGAGATCCGCCCGCTCTTCGAAGAGTCCGACTTCGCGGGGTAACACGATCGGCGGGTAGACTGCGCCGATGGCCGACCATAACGCCGCCCGCCGCGCAATCGACGCCGTATGGAGGATCGAGTCGCCGCGCATCATCGCGGGCCTGGCCCGGGTGCTGCGCGGCGACCTCGACCTCGCGGAGGAGTTCGCCCAGGAGGCGCTCCTGGCCGCGACCGAGCAGTGGGCGGAAACCGGCGTCCCCGACAACGCGGGCGCCTGGCTGATGGCCGCGGCGAAGAACAAGGCGACCGACGCGCTGCGCCGCCGCCGCACGTTCCGCCGCGTCGCCGATGAGGCCGCGCGCGAATCGCAGGGCCGCCAGGAGCAGACGGACCACTTCGAGGCGTCCGACCTGGCGCTCGACGGCGGGGTGAGCGACGACCTGCTGCGGCTGGTCTTCACCACCTGCCATCCGGTGCTCGCAGATGAGAGCCGCACAGCGCTCACCCTCCGCCTGCTGTGCGGCCTCTCGACCGACGAGATCGCTCGGGCGTTCCTGGTTCCCGAGCCGACGATCGCTCAGCGGATCGTTCGGGCCAAGCGCACACTCGCCGAGAACCGCGTTGAGTTTGAGGTTCCCGCGGGCCGCGAGCTGAAGGATCGATTGGCGTCGGTCCTGGAGGTCATCTACCTGCTGTTCAACGAGGGGTACGCCGCCACCAGCGGCGACGACTGGATGCGACCCGCGCTGTGCCAGGAGGCGATCCGCCTCGGACGCGTCCTGGCGGGCTTGATGCCGCTGGAAGCGGAGGTGCACGCCCTGGTGGCGCTGATGGAGATTCAGGCCTCGCGCACCGCCGCACGCGTCGACGCGGCGGGCCGACCGGTGCTGCTGCTTGATCAGGACCGCTCCAAGTGGGACCGGCTGCTGATCCGCCACGCGCTCAAGAAGCTGCAGACCGCCGAGTCTCTCGCGCATCAGCC
>DASPMT010000431.1:0-13627 GCA_035626935.1 Phycisphaerales bacterium
GATGGAGTCGAAGGCCGCGACGACCGCGGGGAACGCGTGCAGGCGCCCCTTGTCGTTGAGCACCTGCAGGAACCGCACGGTCGGCTCGCTGACCTTGCCGGCGAACATCCTGCCGAGACTCTCCGAGCGCTGCTCCACGCCGATGATTCGGCTGGCGAGGAACTCGTTGAAGCGCTTGTCGCTGCGGGCGAGCTCCATCAGGGCCTCGAGCTCGGCGAGCGTCTGCTCAACGGCCGGTTGGCCGCCCTTGGACTGGACCGAAGAGAACAGCGCCCGGGCGTACACGGTGGCGACGGCGTCGGGCTTGGTTTCGATGAGGGGCATGGGGGCCTCGGAGGAACGCGGAGTCGCGGAGAAGCGCAGAGAACGCGGAAGGGTTGTTTACGAGCGCCTAGTGCCTGATGCCTAGTGCCTCTTTCAGTTCTTCATGCCCGCCAGAGCCTCGGAGACGAAGCGGCCCTGGTCGGCACTGCTGACCTCGCGCTGGAGGATCTTGCCCGCGACGGCGGTGGCGAGCGAGGCGGCGTTGGTGTAGACCTCGGCGACCGCGGCTTTCTTGGCGGCGTCGATCTCGGCGACGGCCTTCGCCTTCATCGCGGCGAGCTCGGCATCGGCCTTGGACCTCATCTCGGCGAACTGCACCTGCTGCTGAGCCTTGGCGTCGGCGATCATCTTCTGGGCTTCGGCGCGGGCCTGGGCGATGTTGGCCTGGTACTCCTCCAGGGCGGCCTTTGCGGTCATGCGGGCCGCCTCGGCGGCCTCGATCTCGCCCTTGATCTTGTTGGCGCGCTCGTCAAGCCCCTTGGCGATGGCCGGCCAAACTTTGGCGCCAAGCACCGCGAGCACGATGATGAAGACCACCAGCGCGGTGACGGCGGAGGCCAAGCCGCCGTGCGCTCCCGCGATCGGCTGGGCGGGTCCGCCCGCGGGGTCGGCGCCGAAGGCGGCGGCTGCGGGGAGGGTTGCGGCGGCGAGAAGAGAGAGGTTGGTGCGTGCGGCAGCGAGCATGAGGTTCTCCGAAGAAGCCGTCCGCGGGGCTTTCGTCCCGCGGACGGTGTGTGTCGTTGCGGAACGATCAGTTCGGGGTGCCGAAGCCGGCGAACACCGCGAACAGGGTCGCACCCTCGATGAGGGCGGCGGCAAGGATCATGTTGATCTGGATCTTGCCGGCGGCCTCGGGCTGGCGGGCGATCGACTCGACCGCGCCCTTGCCGACCATGCCGATGCCGATGGCGCCGCCGATGAGGGCGAGGCCGCCGCCGATGACGGCGAGACCCTTGCCCGTGGTGGGGCCGCGAAGAGCGACCTGCCGGGCGGTCTCGGCCGCCGTGTCCTGCGCGAGCGCGAACGCCGGGCTGGCAAGGACCATGAGAGCGAACGCCTTGATTGAGAGACCCTTCATACTCGATTCCTTTTCAAACGTGCGCGAGTGTTCGATGCCCCGGTTCAAGCCGGGGCGTGTATGGCCCGTCTTCACGCGTGTGCGTGCTCGTGACCGTGGGCATGGCCGTGCTCGTGCTCATGGCCGTGCTCGTCGTGGTGATCCATCAGTGAGATGAAGATGGTGGTGAGGAACATGAAGACGAACGCCTGCAGGAAGGCGACAAAGAGCTCGAGGAAGTTCAGGGCGATGATGGCCGCGACGCTGATGATGGACGCGACCAGGTTGCCGCCGACGCTCTGGGCGGCGATAAGGCCGGCGATGGCGATGCCCGCCATGCCCAGCAGGGTGGCGATGAGCACGTGCCCGGCGGTCATGTTCGCGAACAGACGCAGGGCCAGCGCGAACGGCTTGATGATGAACTGGCCCGCGGCCTCGATGACCAGCAGCAGCAGCGCGACGGGGAACATGTACCACGGGAGGCCGCCCATCATGTGCTTGACAAACCCGCCGGGCCCGAGCCGGACGATGGCGGCGCCGTTGAACACGACCGCGGCGATGACGGCGAGGGTGCCGGTCACCCAGATGTTCTGCGTGGGGGTGTCGCCGACGAAGGGGGGGAGGTGGGCCAAGTGGAGGGCGTCGGTGATCGGGATGAGGCCGAGCAGGTTGTTCACCAGGACGAAAAAGAAGATCGTCCAGAGGAACGGCATGAGCTTGTCGGTACGGTCGTGCAGCAGCGGGCGGGCGACCTCTTCGCGCAGGTAGACGCAGATCACCTCGATCATGTGGGCAAACCTGTTGCGCGTGACGTACGCCTCGGACCCCTGGCTGGTGTCGCCGGTCTTCACCTTCGACGCCACCCAAAGCCCTACAAGGATCAGGATGAGCCCGGCGAGAACCAGCGTGCCTTGGTTGGAAGACCAGAGCCACCAGCCGTCCTTGGTCTGCCAGGCCGGGTGTGACTTGTTGACGACGTGGCCGAGCGGGTCGTCAGCGCCGTGGAGGGCGAGCAGGACGGAGTGTGCGGCGTTGTAGAGCATGCGTCAGGCCTGGGGCGAAGGGGCGGGGGCGGCGGAGCCCTTGAGGGCCTCTCGGCGCCGTTCGATCTTTGAGAGGATGTTGATGGTCACAATGGTCTCGACGATCAGCAGCAGCAGGGCCGCCGCGGCGATGCCGAGGAACAAGGCTCGGGGGGCGAAGGCTGGGTTTTGAACGCCAACCAGATAAGCGATTCCCAAGGCGACAAGTGCGCGTCCGGCGCCACAGAACAGCACGACGACGCCCCAATAATCCCTGCCGACGCGGAACAGCACGGGACCGAACGTCAGGACCGAGGCGACGGCGAGGATCCAAAGGGCGGCAACCGCCGCGCCGGAGGAGCCGCCCATTAGTTTGACGCCCCCGACCCCGACTCCGAGCGCGCACGCGGTCGCAACGGCCATCCAAAGCCCAAACGTGCCACGCGGGATTTGGAGAGGGTCGGCGGGAGTCAAAGCGGCTCCAAAAAGTGGGCCGAAGGATAGCCGGTAGGAGTAGGGGAGGCGAGCGCCGCGCACGCGGGCAAACACCTACTTGCCGCGCTGCTGGGCCTTCCGTCTCGTTTCCTCGCGCTCCTGGCGCAACGTAGACCGCACGATGCGGATGAACGCCACCACAAACCCCAGCGCCAGCCCCACCATGAGCCCGGTTGGCGCGGTCCCCTTCCACCGGTCGAAGCCGTACCCCAGCAGGGCGCCGGCGATGATGGTGAAGATGAAGTCCAAGGCGGTCCCCCAGGCCTTGGCCATCCCCCACATGCCGCTGTCTGACCGGGTCGGTTTCGCCTTCGCGACCGGCTCGCGCAGCACCTCGGGGATCTTCAGGCGCGGGTCTGACTGCGGGTCCGACATGGCAGCCTCCTGCGAACCGGCGGTCACACAGGGCACTTGCCCAGCGCATAAGTGCGGGCGGCGCTGAGGGCTTCCTTTACCTTTGTCAGATCGGTGCCGCCGCCTTGGGCCATGTCGGGCCGGCCGCCGCCGCGGCCGCCGCACGCCGCGGCCGTTTCGCGCACCCAGTCACCGGCTTTGAGGCCGCGCTTCTGCAGCGCGTCGGGAACGGCGGCGACGATCGTCAACTTCCCTTCGTCCGGGTCCGGGCTGATCAGCAGCAGGCCGTGACGCGGGCGCAGCTCGCGGATCTGGTGCACCGCCGCGTTGAGCGCGTCCCGGTCGCTGCCTGCGTCGATGGTTGTGATGATGCAGGACGTCATCTCCCACTCGCTGCTGCTCGCGACCGAGCGGGCGGCCGCGGCGACCTCGGCGGCGCGGGCGCCCGAGGCGGCCTTGTCCGCCTGCTTCACCTTCTCCTGCAGCGCGGCAATCCGCGCGCGGAGCTGTTGCTTCACCGTGAGCGGGATCGTGAGCTGGTCGATCTCCATCACCAGCGCCTTGACCTCCGCGGTGAACGCCTCACCGCTGAGCCTTTCGGCGGCGTCGAGCCGCGCGGAAGCCGCCCGGCCGGCCATGATGGCGGCCTTGGCGGGAACGCCCGAGAGCGCCGTCAGCCGACGGATTCCCTTGGCTACGCCTTCTTCGCCGACCAGGCAGAAGTCGCCGATCTCGCCGGTCCTTCCGACGTGGACGCCGCCGCAGAACTCGGCGCTGGTCTGCGTCGCGCCCGCCGCGTCGAAGAGGTGGTCGACGGCGCGGCCGATGGAGACGACGCGGACGGGGTCGGGGTACGCCTCGCCGAAGACGGCGCGGACGCCCTTGATCATCTTCGCCTTGGCGAGGGGGACCAGGTCGGTGTAGACGGGGAAGTCGCTCTTGATCTGTGCGTGGACCGTCTGCTCGATCTTCGCGAGCTCCTCAGGTGCGACGGGCTTGCCGTGGCTGAAGTCGAAACGGAGGCGGTCGTCGGCGACGAGCGACCCCTTCTGCTCGACGCCCTCGCCGAGCGTGCCGCGGAGCCCGAGGTTGAGCAGATGGGTCGCGGTGTGGTGCCCGCTGACGCCGGCGCGCCGGTGCGGATCAACCTTCAGCAGCACCTCGTCGCCGACCTTGATGTCCTTCCGCGCCAGTTTGCCGAGGTGGGCGACGTAGCCGCCGTACACCTTGGTGTCCTCGACTCGGAACTCACCGCCGTTCTCGCGCGCGCCGCGGGTGCCGCGGTCCTCGTCGTCGCCGGCGCCGGCGGCGCTCCCGCCCGCGGCTCGGAGCACTTCGATACGCCCCGTGTCGCCGACCTGTCCGCCCATCTCCGCGTAGAAGCTGGTGCGGTCGAGGATCAGCACGAAAGGATTCAGGCCCGCGGCGGTGGAGGTCAGGTAGTCGTCGAAGTCGGTGCCGTTCCAGATCGCCTTGACGGTGGCGCGGACGTCGCGCCCGTGGAACTTGTCGGTGTCGTCGGTGGGGGCGACGTTCATGGCGCGCAGGCGGGCGATGGCGTCGCCGGTGAGGGCAAGGTCACCCTGCTCGCTGACGAACTTGCCGCCGGCACGGGCTTTCTCCTTGGCCTCGGCCATGAGCTTGTTGAAGCCGGCCTCGTCGACGCTGAGGCCGCGCTCCTCGGCCATGAGCTTGGTGAGGTCGAGCGGGAAGCCGTATGTGTCGTAGAGCTTGAAGGCGTCCTCGCCCGCGATCCCACGATTCGGCCCGAAGTGCTCGTTTGCCCACGCGGCGGTGATCTGGTTGACTTTGGCGGCGGCGACGAGCTTGTGCCCGTCCTTCTCGTGGATGGCGACGGTCCAGCCGTCCGCGTCGCGGCTGGTGGAGGCGGTCTGGTTCTGGGCCTGGTGGTGGGGGGCCAGGCGGGCCTTGCCGAAGGCGCGCACGGAGGCCTCGTCGAAGTGGACGATGCCGCGGTCGAGCGTACGGGCGAAGCTCTCCTCCTCGCCCTTGATGATCTCGGCGACCCGCTTGGGGTCCTTGGCGAGCTCGGGAAAGGCGGGGGCCATCTGGTCGACCAGCACGGGGACCAGCGACGAGAAGAAGCCGGGCTTCGCACCAAGGCACTGGCGGCCGTAGCGGACCGCGCGGCGGAGGATGCGGCGCAGCACGTAGCCGCGGCCTTCGTTCCCGGGAATCGCGCCGTCGGTGATGGCGAAGGTGAGCGTGCGGATATGGTCGGCGATGACGCGGTACGCCGTGTCCTTGTTGCCGACGTCGGCGGTGCCGAGCCGGCCGGTGTAGGCGGCGGCGTGCGTGCCGCGCTCGATGGCGACGAAGAGCGGGGCGAAGACGTCGGTGTCGTAGTTGCTGTTGACACCCTTGATGACACTGACGAGGCGTTCGAAGCCCATGCCGGTGTCGACGTGCTTGGCGGGGAGCGTGATGAGCTTGCGGAACTTCGCCTCGATGTCGGCACGGGACGTGTAGGCGAGGCGGCCGCGCTCGGCCTCGGGGGTGGTGTCCCACTGCTGGAGCGCCACGGCGCCGTCGGCGGGGTACTCGGCGTTGAACTGGATGAAGACGTTGTTCCAGATCTCCAGCACCATCGGGTCGCCGGAGTTGACAAGGTCGGCGGCGTCGCGCTTCCCCTGACCGCCGGCGGTGACGCGGTCGACGTGGATCTCGGTGCACGGGCCGCATGGGCCGGTGTCGCCCATCATCCAGAAGTTGTCCTTCATGTTGCCGGGGAGGATGCGTCCCGACGGAAGGTACTTGAGCCACAGCTCACGCGTCTCGAGGTCGGGAGCGATGCCCGCCTTGGTGTTGCCGCCGAAGTAGGTGGCGTAGAGGGCGTCGGGGTTGATGCCGTAGACCTTCGTCAGCAGCTCCCACGACCAGTCGATGGCCTCCTTCTTGAAGTAGTCGCCGAACGACCAGTTGCCGAGCATCTCAAAGAAGGTGTGGTGGTACGTGTCCTTGCCGACGTCGTCCAGGTCGTTGTGCTTGCCGCCGGCGCGGATGCACTTCTGGCTGTTGACGGCGCGCTTGAGCCGGCCCATCGGCGTGGACGGGTCTGCCTGGCCGAGGAAGAGGGGCTTGAACTGGTTCATCCCCGCGTTGGTGAACAGGAGCGTCGGATCGTCGTGCGGCACGCAGGGGCTGCTGGGGACGAAGGTGTGCGACCGCGGCGTCCCCTTGAAGTAGTCAAGGAAGGTGGCGCGGATCTGGGCGGCGGTCATCGTGGAGGCGGGGGAGGGCATAGAGGCGGAGGGTAGGAGAGAAAACCGCCGCGTCCCGCCGAGCAAGAATGTGCGGAGCGTCCACCCCATGCAAGAGGGCGCACCCCCTGGGGAATCTCAGGGCGCAGCGTCGGTCGGGGCGGGCGTGCCGATCAGCGGCTCAAGGTACGAATCACGCCCAAGGCGGCGCGTGTTCTCCATCCGGCGGTTGCGCCCGAGCGGCGTGAACACCAGGCCCATCGACGTCTCGCGGGTGATCTCGTTGTACCGCAAGCGCACCGTGAGCGTCAGATCGGGGAACTCGCGGTTGATGCGGAGCGCGGTGTCCTGGATCTCGTTGTCGTCGGTGTTGTACGAAGCGGAGAGCCCGAGGGTGTAGAGCGAGGAGAGCCGGTAGTCGCCGCCGAACGTGATGAAGGTGCTGTCGAGGAACCGCTCGGGGTCGCCGGGTGCCGGCGCGAACAAGGGCACGTTGGACTTGAGCCGCCGCAGCTCGGCGTACGCCCGAAAATCCCGCCCGTGGTCCGTCAGCACGCCGAAGCTGGTGCGCGAGGTGAGGTGCTCGTCGAAGTCGTACGTGGCGCCCGCGATGAGGGAAGTGGCGTCGGTCAGCTTCAATTCCGCCTCGCTGTTGATGTAGTTCCCGAAGACGCTCTCCTCGGGTCGGAACTCAAAGTACCGCGCGAAGGGTCCGGTGCGGCCGCCCTCTCCGGTGTCGTCCGTCGAGTTCACAACATCGGTGTTCCAGCGGAGCAGGTCGACGGTGCGCCCCCCCTGCCCGTCGACCGAGCGGCCGCGCTGCGTCTGGAACGTCTGCGCCAGCCCGAAGCGCCACGCCGTTCCCTGCTGAGCCCCCTCGACCGACCAGTCGAAGACGGGCAGCGTCTCGGCGCGCCGGTTGGTGCCCGCGGAGAAGAACGAGACCGAAGGCTCGATGATGTGCCGGATCTGGTGGACGTCGAGCGCCGGGCTGTTTACGCCTTCGTAGATGCGCTGCAGCGTGGTTGACGCCCGCACGCCGCCGCCGTACCAGAGGCGTGTCTGCTCCTCCTCGTCGGCCGTGAAGGTCTCAAACGCGTCGTCGTAATGCGTCGCGCGAGCCACGACGAACGGCTGCAGGCGCACAGGGCCGGAGCGCAGGTTCCATTCGAGCTGCTGCCGGGTATCGGCGCGCAGCACCGTGTCGTCGGTGAGGCCGGCGGCGGTGAACAGGTCGTGGTAGGAGTCCCCCGGCAGCATCCCCAGCGCCGCGAGCGCCGACCGCCGCCCCGTCGGGTCGGCCCGGTCGTAGCCGAACTCCTCCGCGGTGGGCTTGAAGAAGTCGAGCCCGACGCGCCCGACCCGGTATTCGTGCGTCCACAGCAGGGTGCCCGGGTTGCCGTCGGCCGACAGGTCGTCCGCGATCCGCGTGTACACCAGCTCAGGCAGCTTGCGCACGGTGTACCCCTGCGACTGCAGCAGGTACTCGTTGGCGGCAAAGTCGTCGAAGTTCCCCTTCACCTGGAGCGAGAACAGCGCGTTCTCGCCGGTGTAGCGGAGCGTTGCGCTCGACGCGAACTCGCGGCGCGTTTCGGCCAGGCGCTCAAAGTAGGCGTCCACGAAGTTCGGGTCGCTCACCGTCGTGGCCTCGGCCAGCAGCGCCCAGCCGTCCTCCAGGTCCACGCGCTGCTCGTAGAGCGCGATGCCGCGTCCGTCGTTGTCGCGGTCACGGCGCAGGCCGCTGGTGAGCACGTCGGTCCCGTTGTCGCTCGGCACGCCGTAAGCCAGCAGCGACCCGACGTTCCCTTCCTCCAGCCACCGGATGTCCGCGCCGATCCCCAGTCCGCGCTCGGTCCAGAGGTCCAGCAACAGGTCGACGTCCAGGCTGTCCCAGTCGTCGGGCGGGCGGAGCCCGGTGAGGCCGAACGCGTCCCAGCGCGTCTTGAGACCGAACCCGCTCTGCGAGCTGTTCTCTATCCGGATGTCCTTGATCGGGAAACGCTCGATGTCGCCCGTGTACCCGGGGATCCAGAAGAACGGCAGGCCGCCCAGACGCGGCGCGAAGTTGGCGCCGTCGATCATCACGCGCGTGCTGTTCCCGTCCGGCTCGCGCGAGAGCGTGACCGACGACGCACCGAGCGACAGCATCGGGTCGTAGAACGACGACGCCGCGATCGTCACACCTTTCGCCGTGATGCTGTTGCGGGTGGTCTGGCGGATCGAGTCGGCGCGCACGTACAACGGCAGCCCGCGCCGCTCGTCAAACGTCCAGAAGACCGCGTCCACGGTGTAAGCCTGGTTGGCGACGAAGTCGTAGTAGACGTACGGCGCCCGGAGCGTAAACCGGTTGTCGGTGGCGACGACGTCCCCCTCGAGGTAGATCCCCTGGATCATCTCGGCGGGCGCCCGCGCGATATCCTCGAGCTTGCCGGGCTTGAGGAAGATCACGGCGTTCTGAGCCGAGAGCTGCAAGCCGCGATCCCGCGCGGGCTCGCTGTACTGCAGCACCACCCCGCCGGTGATCACCACCCGGTTCTCGCCCCCGTCGGTCTTCAGCACCGGCTGCCCCGCGGCCATCAGCAGCACGCCCCGACCGGAGAACAGGCGCTGGTCGCCGCCGGTGTCGCTGCCAGAGCCGAACCCAATGTCGAGCCCGGGCGCGGTCTTCAGCCGCGTGAGTGGAGCCCGGGGACCGTTTGGCCCGTACGGCGAGCCCGGTTCGTACGGCCGGTTGAGGCTGGGCACGTACTTAGCGGCGTTGAAACTCGGGTCCGGCCGCGGCAGGCGCTCGGGTGCCTCGGGTGCGGCCGCGGGATCGTCCAGCTGCGCCAGGTAACGGGCCAGCCGACGTTCACCCTCACCGATCAGGTCCTCTGTTTGTGCGAGCACGGGCCGGCCGCTGCGAGGGGGAGCATCCGCCGCCAAGGTGAGCGCGCCTTGAACGCGGGCCGTCAGCAACAGGCGATCACCGCTCGTCCCGGCGCCCGACGCGCCGACCGGGTTGGCAACGCGGTCGAAGTAGACGGCGACCTGATAGAGGGCCTTGTCCTCACCGGCCGTCCCGTCGTCGATCCGTTCGGCCCATACGACCGCGCGCGACGCGGTCAGGCGTCTTGAGCCGATCTGCATGCGGACGTCGCCGCGCAGGTACATCCGCTGCACCGCAGAACCGATGGTCTGCTTTTCCCCCGCCGCCGAGGGCGCCGCGGGTGCGTCCTCAACCCATGTCCACGCCGACCGGCACGTGACGGTGAACCCGCCCTGCTGCGTCGGCATCTCCAGCAGCAATCCGCCGAAGTCCCTGCCCGTGACATCCGCTCCGACCTCGCTGGCAGGCTGCGCGGCGGGAGGCTGGGCCAACACCGGACGCGTCGAGAGCGCAACGCCGGCGGCGGCGATCATCGCGGCCACGGTCATCGAGCTGGGTGGTGCCGCAAGGCAGGGTCGACGCATCGGGGGCGATGCTAAGGGTTCTGGGAGCGAACTACAAGCACGCACAGGGGGTCATCGCACCGGCGTCAACATCGACCGCACAAGGTCGCGGAGCGACGTGCCCATCTCGCCGAACCCGCCGGCGATCCGCAGGCCCTGAACCGCCGCGAGGGCATGGGCCGCGGTTGAGAAGCCGGTGCCCCCCTCGCCAAGGCCCGTGTGGAAGTAGTCCCGCCAGCTCTGATCGATGTGCTCGATGACATGCTCGACCGGGATGATCGGCCGCACAGGGAGCAGGCCGGTGGCGAGCTGATACCCGATCGCGGCGATGGAGCGCACCTCGTCGGCGGCCGCCGTTACCTTGGGGTTCAGCTGCTGGTTCAGGCCGTACAGCTCGATCAGCAGCGAGCCCCGCCGGTCGATGTGCACCTGGTCCATCGAGAGCGTTCCGTGCACGATCCCCGCCGCGTGGGCGGCGGCGCACGCGCCCATGAGCTGCTCCAGCGCACGCTTGCTCTCTTCCAGCGTCAGCCATCCCCCCTTGAGCTTGATGAGCCGCGCGAGCGTCACGACGCCGTCGGCGTCGCCTGTGTAGTCGGAGATCGCAAACGGCCCGATCCCGCCGTCGCCGCCGCCGCCGGTGTCCCACCCGAACTCTTCGACCCGCAGGATGTGCGGGTGGTCCGCGTGCTGCAGACGGTCAAACGCGCGACCGAAACGTTCGCGCATCGCTCCGCAGGCCGCGCCCGGCTCGCTTGCCTGAAACACCCTGTTGAGCCGGTGGAGCAGGTGGCTGGTGTGGTGCTCGCTGCGGAGCACGAGATGACGCGAGCCGTAGGGAGTCTCGTCCAGGTCGCGTGTGAAGACGTACCGGTGCGGACCGTCACTTTTCTGTGTGACAAGACCCGGCGCCGTCACTGGATGGATAAGGACTTCCACGGATAGATAAGGATGCGCTCACCCAAGCTCCCGGTCAACCCGGCGAGAACGGAAGCCCGTAGCCAAACAAGTGCTTTGAGCGCAAGCTCAAGAACGCTCCGCTCAGCGACGCGCGTCAATCAACGGAACCGGCCAAGCAAACGACCGTTCACTTCCCGTCCTTGCCCGCCATCAGCTTGATCATGTCGACGCAACGGGCGGCGTACCCCGCCTCGTTGTCGTACCAGCTCACCACCTTGAAGAACCGCTTGTTCAGCTCGATCCCGGCGCCGGCGTCGAAGATGCTGCTGCGCGGGTCGCTGAGGAAGTCGCTCGACACGACCTCTTCCTCGGTGTAGCCGAGCACACCCTTCATCGCCCCCTCGCTGGCGGCTTTCATCGCGGCGTTGATCTCCGCCAGCGACGTCTCCTTCGCCGTGCGGAAGGTGAGGTCGACGCACGAGACGTCCGCCGTCGGCACGCGGAAGGACATGCCCGTCAGCTTCCCCTTCAGCGCGGGGATAACCAGGGCCGCGGCCTTGGCGGCGCCCGTGCTGGCCGGGATGATGTTCTGATAGGCGTTGCGTCCGCCGCGCCAGTCTTTCTTGCTTGGTCCGTCCTGGGTCGGCTGCGTGGCGGTCACGGCGTGGATCGTGGTCATCAGGCCCTCTTCGAGCCCGAAGGTGTCGTTGATGACCTTCGCGACCGGCGCAAGGCAGTTGGTAGTGCAGCTGGCGTTGGAGATGACGGTGTGCTTCGCCGGGTCGTACTGACCGCAGTTCACCTTGTGAACAAAGGTGGGAACCTGGGCGGGCTCGCTCTTGGTTGGAGCGGAGATCAACACGCGCTTTGCGCCGGACTGGATGTGAAGGTTGGCCTTCTCAAACTCGGTGAACAGCCCGGTCGATTCCACGACATAGTCGACGCCCAGGTCCTTCCACGGGAGCTTGGCGGGGTCCTTCTCGGCGAAGGTCTTGGTCGTTCTGCCGTTGACGGTGAAAGAGCTCTCGGTGGCGCTGACCTGCGCTTCCTTGCCGCCGATCATGAAGCGGCGGTGCATGGTGTCGTGCTTCAGGAGGTAACCCAGGTTGTCCGCGGGTACCAGGTCGTTGACCGCGACCACCTCGACACCCTGCTCGAAGCCGGAACGGAAGAACAGGCGACCGATGCGACCGAAACCGTTGATGCCGACGCGGATGGGCATGGAAAGCTCCGAGGGAAAGCAGGGGATTGGAGGGGAATCGAGGGTGCGGACCGTGTGCGGGCAAGCGTAGTGGGGGGCATGGCACGGGGAAAGCGCACGTCGGGGACTTGGGCCTCCGCCGGCGGCCCCCGGCGCTAGTCCGGCTTCGGAGAAGTCGCCGGTTCGCCATCCTCACCGGTCTCCGTCGGCGCGACACCCGTCCGCGTCACCGCGAAGTCCTTCAGCACGATCTCGCCGCCGTAGATCGCCGACAACTCCACCGTGTTGAGCGCCGCCCGCTCGCTCGGCCGGAAGATCAGGTCCACCGTCTTGTCCGAGCGCGACAGGCCGGGGACCTGCGCCTGCAGAAACGCCGTGATCGCGCCGGGAGTGCTCCCCCCCGCGGCCGATTGCATCGCGTACACCTGAGCCGCGTACGACCCGCCCGCTTCCGCGGCGGACCTGGCGCTGGCGATCTGTCCGAGCTTTGTTTCCTTGCCGTGCAGGCGGACGAACACGTCGAACGCAAAGGGTGTCGGAGCGGTGTCAGCCGAGAGCTGCATCGTGACCGAACGGCTGACGCTCAGACCGCCGCCGAAAATCGGGAACAGCGGAGCGCTGGTGGCGCTCACCGTCGCCTCGACGTGCGACTGTGACAGCAGGTCGCGCAGCGCCTTGTCCAGCGCATCCGATGGCTCGGTGCGCTGCACCGGGCTTGCGCTCTTTGGCAGCACCCTTACGGGCAGGTTCGCCGGTGTTGCCGCCGCGTGGGGGTCGCCGGCCTTCACCACACCGCTGAAACCTGTCTGGAAGTCCGAACAGCGACTTGCCAGCGTGACCGAAAGCGTCTGGGGGCCCGGCTCGACGGTGTGCGGAACCGCCAGTTGAACGATCTGCTCCTGCGCGAGGCCGCTGTTCATCCACCCCTGGTTCAGTCTGCTCCCCATCAGATAGAACATCATCTCGCCGCCCGGCCCGGTCGCGGCGGAGCCGAACATCCCGCCCGAGCGCGGCCCGCCCGGCGCCTTGCGCAGCGCCACCGCTCCCAGCTTCGCCGACTCGATCGACGTGCGGCACAGCAGCTGCGTGTTGGAGCCGATACGCACCGAGTCGACCTTGACCAGCACCGGCAGCGTGTCCCCCGGCCGGACCGTCCCGCGGCAGCGGACCGAGAGCATCACGGCCTGCTTCTCGAAGCGCTGCCGCTGCTCCTTGCTGAGATCGCCGTTGAGGTTGATCCGCTCAATCAGGTCGCCCCACGCCTCGTCCCATTCAAAGGAGCGGTCGGCTTGGAGCTCCAGCACGCGTTCGGCGACCGCCGCCGACTGACCCTTGTCCAGCTGGCGTTTGAGAAGGCGGTCGGTCAGTTCCGCGGCGATCTGGCGGTTGACGGCGGCGCTGCTGATGCGCGTCTGCCACAGCAGGACGCCCACCGGCGTGTACTTGGCGAGGTTGGTCCCTGTCGCCGCCGCATAGAACACGGTGAACAGCGGCGCGAGCGGCAGCAGGACCAGGAGCACCCCCAGCAGCATCACCCACACCATGCGGCGCCGCACGCCCATCCGCACGCCACCGGCGCGCTTCAGCCCAGCGCCGCACTCCGGGCAGGTCGGGTTGGCGG
>DASPMT010000432.1:0-3784 GCA_035626935.1 Phycisphaerales bacterium
GGATGGGTGAGGCCGTGACCGTGACGTCGATCAGCCGCCCGTCCTTCGTCACGCGCACGGTTTCGAAGTGCTCTACGCGCTCGCCGTTGATCAGCCGGCGGAGAACGTCCTCCTCGTAGCGGCCGGGGGGAACCAGCAGATCAAACGGCCTTCCGATCATCTCCGCCGCCGTGTACCCGTACATCCGCTCGGCGCCGGCGTTCCACGTCTGCACGATGCCCTGCAGGTTCTTGCTGATGATCGCGTCGTCGGACGACTCGACGATCGCGGCCAGCCGGGCGGCGGTCTCCTCGTGCTGCTTCCTGGCGGTGATGTCCAACAGCATGTTCACCGCGCCCGTCACGCGGCCCTCGGCGTCGCGCAGGAGCGTCGGGAACGGCTGGAACCAGATCCTGGATCCGTCGGGGCGTTCGGCGATCGCCTCCGCTCCTGGAGGCACTGGCTCGCCGCGCAGCACCTGGGCCATCGGGCAGCGGTCGTGCGGCAGCGGCGTGCCGTCGGGGTAGAAGAGTTTCCCCGTCACGCACCACCGGTCGGTCCCCAGCTCGGGCGTCCGGCCCGACAGCGCGGCCGCCGCGGGGTTGAAGGCGGTCAGGCGCCCCTGGATGTCGGTGGTGTACACGGCGGCGGGGATGGCGTCGATCATCTGGCGCGCGCGGCTCTCGCTCTCTCGCAGGGCCGCCTCGGTGGCGCGCTCGGCGGTGATGTCGCGCGTGAAGCACTGCGTGTGCACGAACCGTCCGTTCTCGCGGTAGACGCTCGAGTCGATCAGCACGGTGGCCACCCCGCCGTCGCGGCGGCGGAGCCGCGCTTCGTACCCATGCAGCCGCTCGCCGCGCCCCAGCCGGGACAGGATGTCCTCGATCACCTGCGGGTCCGCGTGAAACTCGCGGATGTCCCGTCCGACGTACTCCTCGCGCGCGTAGCCCAGCATCTTCAGCTCGGCGTCGTTCGCCCACAGGATGGTGCCGTCCGGTCCGACGCGGTGCAGGCCGATCACCGCCGTCTCGAGGAAGGCCGAGAGCTGAGCGCCGCGCCGTGTCAGCTCCTCCTGGCTCCGCCGCTGGGTCCGCTCGCGTCGGCCGACCGCCGCGGCCGCGGCCCAGGTGATCGCGGCCAGCACCAGCATCTCGACCAGCGTCCGCAGCGCAGCGCCGTACGCCACGTCGAACAGACCGGAGCGCCCGCCCGAAACCCTGAGCCATCCCACGGCCACCGGGAACACGACGGCCATCCATAGACCCACGCCGAGCAGCATCCGTTCGGCGGGCTCGCGCCCCGGTCCGGCGCTGCAAAGTCGGGCGTCGGCCGCGAACGAAACGCCTGCGCCCAACGCCGCCAGCGCCACCGATGTAGGCAGCGCAATCGCTGTGAGCCTGGGGAGGGAGTAGAGGGTGTCGACGCCGTAGAGGTACCCCACCAGTGACAGCGAGGCCACCGCGGCCACCGCGACGCCCCCCGCCATGGCCGCGGCCGCCGCGGCCACGCGACGCCCGCGCGCCAGCAGGAGCAGCGACGAGCCCAACAGCGCAAAGCACAGTGACGCGGGGGGGCCCATGCGGCCCGGCGCGGCGGTACCGGCCTCACCCCAAGGCCGGAGCAGCAGCAGCCGATCGATCCCGACGTCGATCCCTGTCGTGTGCTGGAAGAGGACAAAGACGCCCACGCCGAGCGTCAACGCCGCGGCCGTCGATGCCAGGCGCACGCGCCCGAGGCGCAGGAGCAGCAGGGCCGCCGCAGCGCTGGCGGTCGCGACGACGGTGTTCGGGAGCGTCGCGATCTCGCTGCCCCAGTCGGCGAGCACGGGGCGGTCGAACACCCAGCCGGCCCCCGCCACCGTCGCGATGGTCATCGCCACAACCGCGGCCGTCAGCGCCGCCGTGCCGGGTTGGTTTTTTGTTGGCGTGCCCATATGGAGTCGCAAGGGTGCGGGCGGGGCCCCATGACGGCCGGTCAGCAATGAATATAGTCGTTTGGCCCACGGAAGCGAAGTAAAAAGGCTTTCATGCGCGGTTGCCTTCGTCGCATCCTGCGGTTTTGATCCGCTGGTCGTCCGCCAGACTGCTCCGGCCACGCCGCGTCTGTTGCGTCTTCTCGGGCGCGTCCGCGCTCCGCTGCGCTTCGTCACGGGCACGCGAGAGGGGTTCACCGCGGTCCAGGAGCCTGACAAGGGCCGTGGCGTAGCGGTCGAACCACCTCCGCAGGTCGGCTGCCCGTGCGGACCGTGGGGGGATCATCCTTTCAAAGAGGACGTCGCCGGTGAGCGGTGTGTGAACGGTACGCGAACTGCTCTCGCGGCCCTCGTCGAGCCAACGTACGCGGGTTGCCGCGGGCCGCCGGAGGGGTGAGCTGGAGAAAGAGAAGTGGTGCGTTCGGAGTGCCGGGTCGACGAAAGCGGGCGACGAGACTTGAACTCGCGACATTCAGCTTGGAAGGCTGACGCTCTACCACTGAGCTACGCCCGCGGAGTGGTCGGGATGTGGGCGGATGATACGCGGCGGCACGGGGAGGGAAAGCGGCCCCGGGGCGGCAAAGGCCCCCGGGAAACCAACAGGCCGCTGACGCGTTCGCTGCGTCGGCGGCCTGTCGGGTTCGGCTGGTTGTCTGCCAAGGCGAAGGCTCAGCGGTCCCAGTTCGGGTCCTTCATCGCCGGGTCCTTCGCGGGAGGCGTTGTGCCTGGGCGGTTCTCGTCCCGCTTGTCGTCGCGCTTGTGCTCCGCGGTTGCGCCGGGCAGTTTGGCCGCCTCGTCGCGGTGACGCCGGACCATGCTGGTCACCTCGGTCACCAGTTGTTTCACGCGGTCGTTGGTGACCTGATCGTCCTTCCTTTCCAGCATGGCCAGCAGGTCGCCGTGGCCCTTGTACATCATCATCCCGTAGGCGCGGTCGAACTCGTCGCCGGTGAGCGAGCGGAGCTTGGCCATGTGGTCCTCATGCGACTTCATCGCGCCGTGGTCCTTGGCGTGATCTTTGCCGCGGGCGTCGGTGTCGGGGCGGCCGCCGGGTGTCACGCCGGGCTGGCGCGTGTCGTCGGGATCGCGCCGGCCCGGCTCGGTGCCGGGCCGGTCTTTCGGCTTGTCACCGTGGTCCTTGTCCTTGGCGAACATCTTCTTCAGCATCAGGGCGCGGCTGGTGCGCTTGGTGTCCCAGAGCGTGATGCTCTCGCTGGAGGCGAGCGATGTGAGCTTCGCGTCGCCGTCGGTGTGCTCGCGCACCATCATCGCGGCGAAGTCCTTCACCGCCTGACTGGTCGCGCGGCTCTGGCCCAGCCGGCCCATCTCGATCTCCTCCGTGTTCTTGGCGTGGATCACCGAGAGGATGCGCTGCTCGGGTGTGAGCTTCTCCCACTCCCCCTTGATCGTCTCCCATTCCTTCTGCATGCGCTCGCGCTCGGCGGGATCGATGGCGCGGTCGGGACGCATGGCGGGCTGGCCGGGCATCGGCGGGGTGCCGGGGTTGGTGGGTGTGGGGGGCGTCGGCGGCGTCTGTGCCGGCTGCTGGGCGCTGGCTGCGCCCGTCATGACGAACATCTCGGCGGCGAGAGCGATGGAGAAGGCGGTGCGACGCATGATGAGGCTCCTGGGGCTTGACGGGGCCGGGGCGGGACCGGGTGTGTCCGCTCCCGGGGCGTGAACGAGGGACGAACGGATGAAGTGATAAACCATCAGCCGCCCTACGCCCTCACCGCCTCCCAAGGGGCTGAACATTCGGTGAAACGCAAGTCATGGTCCGTGCCCGCCCCCGTAGCAGCCACCGAAAATGCAGCCCTGGGCGAACTACCGACG
>DASPMT010000433.1:0-7273 GCA_035626935.1 Phycisphaerales bacterium
ACAGCGGGCTGGTGCCGATGGCGATCCCGGTCGACGGCTCGCCGGTCGACCTTTTGCTGCACGAAGTCCCCGTGCCGATCTTCGACCCCGTTAGTCCGCCTCCGCCCGACCCCGGTCTTGGAGGCGCTCCAGCGCCGCAGCCGACGGGCGCTACGCTGCGCATCGCGACTGCGCCGGTGCCGGCTCGCGAGTACCGGCCGTACGAGCTCAACGAGCGCAGCAGCGGGTTCACCTTCGGCTGCTACGAGCCGTGCAGGTGCGCGCTGTTCAACCAGAACATGGGCGGCGGCTTTGCGCTCGTGCCGCTGACGGGCGAGCTGCAGGGGGGCCCCGGACCGCTGGGCGCACAGGAGTGGGCGATGGTGGACATCAATACGGTGACGCCACCACGGTCACTCCGGCCGGTGGGTCACCAGGACCGCTTCCGGCGGCGTTTCACGGGGGACGGGATCTACCAGTGGTTCCCGATCCTGACACCCGTTGAGGGTGCGCGACCAGAGCAGCGGCTGCGGGCGCGGTTGACCGACAGCGCGCAGCCGCCGGTTGAACCGCGCGACGAGCGCTTCGACAGCGGACGGGTGCCGGTGGAAGTGCAGTGGCCCCGGCTCGACATCGCGATCGCCGACAACGAGTACGTGTGCGTGAACCGGGTGCTGCAGATCTCGGCAAAGCCGGGTGAGCGGCGACCGATCATGATGCCGGCGCCGATGCCGTTCCCGTCGCCGATCCCCACGCCGCCGCCGACACCGCCGCTGCGGTAATCGCGGTGCGATCCGTGCGCAATCCGCTCGACCCCGGCGCCGGTGTGCGCCGGGGTGTTTTTCATCTGGCGGTACGTGATTGGGCGTCACGACGTACGCCGTTCGCAGAAACGAGCTGGTGGCGCCGCCAGGAAGTGGGCGCCTCGCTTACGAGCTCTGGCGCACGACGAGCTTGGTGGGCAGGCGCATGACGTTCGCGGGCGCATCGGGCTCTTCGATGCGTCGGAGCAGGAGCTGCACGGCGCCGGCACCGACGTCTTTCAGGGGGACCTTCACGCTGCTGAGCTTGGGGCGAACGATCGACGCGATGCGGGTGTCGTCGAAGCCGACAATGCGCACGCTCGCACCTCCTTCGTCACCACCGCCGACACGGAGGCCCATGTCCTCGGCGGCCTGGAGGACGCCGACGGCGATCTCGTCGTCGGCGCAGAGCACCGCGCTCCCCTTGAGGCGGCCTTCGCGGTTGGCTCGCTCGGCCCACTCGTAGCCCCAGGCCTCGGTGTATTCCTTGTACGCCATCTGCGTGGGGCCGGGAGCGCGGCCGTTGCCATGGCTCTTGAGAGTGGCGGCGAACGCGTCGGCGCGGATGCGCGTATCGAAGTTGCCTTCCGGCCCGCCGACAAAGTAGATGCGCTCACGCGGCGTGCGCTCGGCGAGGTGGATCGTGGCTTCGACGGTGCCGCTGACGTTGTCCACCAGCACGCAGTCCACGGTGCCGCCGGGCGTCTTGACCTCGGCGTCCATCACGACGAGCGGGAGGCCGGTGGCCATCGCGCGGCGGACGAGCTCGTCTTGCGGCTGGGTGATCATCAGGGCGATCCCCTCGACGATGCCGAAGGTGAGGTCGAGCTGCTCGACGGGCGCCGCGCCGTTGTCGCCGGCCCCTCCCCCTCCGCCGCCGCCGTTGCGGCGCGCATCGGTGCTCACCAGGAGCTGGTAGCCATGGCGGCGGGCCTCGTCGTCTGCGCCGTGGAGAAGGGCGCTGTAGAACTCTCCGTGCAGGTCGGGCAGGGCAATACCCAGCACCTGGCTCTTGCGGGTCATCAACCCCTTGGCAAAGAGGTTGGGCTTGTAGCCAAGCTCGGCGACGGCTTTACGAACTTTCTGGGCGGTCTCGGCCGCGACGAGGTCGGGCGAGTTGAGCACGCGGCTGACGGTGGCCGTCGAAACACCGGCGCTGCGCGCGACGTCCTGGATCGACGTCGAGGTCTTGAACGGGCTGAGCGTTTTCCTTCGTGCCACGCGCGCTCCCTGTGCGGCAATCGGGTTCTGAAGAATCCCTCACCGACGCTCTCTTCGCCCCCACTCGGGTTGTGCACGGTGCGGCCGATCCGCCGCGAGCTTGAGCTTGACGTATTCCCGGTGCGGGCCGAGCATATCGCCGTTACCGTACACTGACTCACCATGAAAGCCATTACAGCCGCTTTCCTTTTGTATGCCGCGACGGTGCTGATGGGCGGGTGCCGCACGGTTGAGGCACCGGTCACGGGAGCGGACGTGGCAGCGGCCCGGGTGGTCATCGCGTCGCCGGCGGGGACGGCGCGTCCGCCGTTTAGGTTCAGCGCCGAGGATGAAGCGTTCCTCGACCTGGTGCAGCGGGGCGGGTGGAACTGGGCGATGCAGGCGGCAAACAAGACGTCGGGAATGGTGCCCGATCGTGACTCGAAGCCTTATATCTCGGTGGCGGGCGTCGGGTTCCAGCTCGCCGCGTTCCCGGTCGCGGTGGAGCGCGGATGGATCTCGCGCACCGAGGCCGAGCGGCGCATCGTCACGATCTTGCGGACGCTCGCGGGAGCGAAGACATCGCGCAAATTCGGGATGTACCAGCACTTTGTGGACGGCGAGACGGGCGAGCTCTCGCACGAAGCGTACGAGGATGTGGTGAGCACGATCGACTCGGCTCTGCTGTTCTCCGGGTGTCTGGTCGCGTCGTCCTATTTCGGCGGCGAGGTCGCGGCGCTTGCGGACGGCTTGGTGGCCGATGCGGACTGGGCGGCGTTTCTGGGTGCGGGGGAGCCCGAGCCGCACGAGCGCGGCTACCTCTCCCTTGGGTGGAAGCCAGACGATCAGAAGAAGGACCCAACCGGGCCGGGCAAATTCCTGTCGTACTACTGGCAGGACTCGGGGTGCGAGCACCGGCTGTGTACCTTCCTGGCGGTTGCCGCTCCTGATCCTTCGCGGCGGATCCCGCCGTCTGTCTATTACCGGCTTCGGCGCCAGATCGGGGGCGACGCGGCGCTGGGTGAGAAAGGGAGCGACGGGTCGCGGCTGGTCTACTTTCCCTGGTCGGGAGCGCTGTTTACCAACCAGTTCTCGCACCTGTTTCTGAATTATGCCTCGATGGGTCCCGACGATCCGGCCGGGAATGGGGTGCGCGATCGCGCGCGGGTGGACTGGTGGGAGAACGCCAGGCGGACCACAAACCTGCACCGGGCGCGGGCCGTTGCGCTGCGCAAGAAGGACCCCGGTTCACCGTTCGGCGAGCACGCCTGGGGGTTCACCGCCAGCGATCGGACGCCCGAGCGGCCGGGCGACCGCAGCGGCTACCAGGTGGCGGGCTGTTTTCCCGAGCTCGACGAGCACGCGATGAGCGGTTCGCGGCTGCTGCACGACTTCTCGTGGTACCGTCCGAAGGCGACCGACCCGGGGGACGATTCGATTGCGCCGTACGCCGCGGGGATGTGCGTGCTGTTTGAGCCCTCCGCATCCGTGTCGGCTCTGCGGAATTACCGGCAGCTGGCGGAGACGACGCCTGCACTGGCCGAATTGTGGCGCGATCCGGCGGCGGGGGGGCACGGGTTTGCGGACGCGTACAACGCGCCGAAGGGGTGGGTGGCGCCGGATCACCTGGCGATCGACCAGCTCCCGATGCTGCTGGCGATCGAGAACGCACGGACGGGTTTGGTGTGGCGGCTGTTTCACCGGCACCCGGTGGTTAAGGCGGGGATGGAACGTCTCAACCTCGAGCTGGACCCCTCACGGGGTGGAAGCCCGCCGCGCTGAGTTGATAAATCTGGTTTCACACGGCGTTCACGGCAGGCGGTGCTCATCTGAGAATTGTTGTGCGACGACGACAACCCGCTGGGGGCTCGTCCGTGCTGTGAGGTTGTCGGTCCGGTGGGTGCAAGGTCGCGTCGGCCCCGCACACTTCGAACCGGCGCACGCGAAGCCGATCAGTACGGACGAGTCTCTTCGGGCCTTGCGGGGGGAGCTGCAACGAAAGCCGCGGTCCGACGTGCGAAATCGCACGGATTGTGGTACGCTGGAGTTCGGTCTTCGGATTGGTCCGCACCCGTTCCACCTTGGAGTCGCCGCATGCTCTTCGCCGCCGCCGTCGTGCTCTCCGCAGGTCTGTCCGCTCCGCTCGCCGCACCCGACGAGACGATCCGCCTGACGCCGGTGGCCAAGGGGGCGTCGCGCAAGATCGGCGGGTATGTTCCTCAGCGGGCGGCGTTCGGCGCCGAGAAACCCGCGGGACTGAAGAAGGAACCTGCGGGACTCGAGGCGCCGTCGTACGGGACGATGGCCGTGGCGGGCGGCACGCTCTTCATTCTCGACGAGCCGGAGGGGAAGCCGGCGAAGCTCTACATCGATGCGAACCACAACGGCGACCTGACCGACGATCCGGCGGTTGAGTGGAAGGGTAAAGAGAACACCGTGCGGGACAAGAAGACGACGCAGTACAGCGGATCGGCGATGGTGGACATCGGCGAGAAGGACAAGCCGTTCCTGGTGAGCGTCTCGATGTACCGCTTCGACCGGAACGATCCGGCACGCGCGGCGCAGAAGTCAACGCTCTTCTTTTACAACGACTACGCCTACGAGGGCGATGTGACCATCGGCGGCAAGGCGTACAAGGCGCTGCTCAACGACCGGAACACCTCGGGCGACTTCCGCGGCACGGCGGGGGGCGCCGTGAATCTGCAGCTGGACGTGAACGAGAACGGCAAGTTCGACGGGCAGGGGGAGAGCTTCGACGTGAGCAAGCCGTTCAACATCGGGGGCACAACCTACGAGCTGGCGGACGTGGCCCGCGACGGGAGCGCGTTCCGCCTGGTGAAGAGCAGCAAGACGGTGGCCGAAGTCGCGCCGCCCCCCAATCACAACGTGGGGAAGACCATCACGCGCTTCGAAGCGAACGACACCAGCGGCAAGCCCGTCAAGTTCCCGGACGATTACCAGGGAAAGATCGTGCTGATCGACTTCTGGGCGACCTGGTGCGGGCCGTGCATGGCGGAGATGCCCAACGTCGTTAAGGCGTACGAGAAGTACCACGGGCGCGGCTTTGAGATCCTGGGCGTGTCGCTCGACAACGAGAAGTCGATCGCAGGGATGCCGAAAGTGATGGCCGACTCAAAGATGACCTGGCGCCAAGTGGCCGACGGCAAGGGGTGGAAGGCCGAGGTCGGTCAGAAGTACGGCATCAACAGCATCCCGGCGACTTACCTGGTGGACGGATCGACGGGCAAGATCCTTGGAGCGAACCTGCGCGGCGAGGAGCTCGACAAAGCGCTGGAGAAGGCCCTGGATAACCGGTCTCACTGACACGGCGCGGCGTTCATGGCGCGTCGGGAACGTTCACCGCGCCTTGCGCGGCGAGAGCCGGCGCGTCGACGGGCTCGGCGTCGGCGACGCCCGGCTCGTGGGTATCGCGGAGAGCCGGCTCTTCTGATACCCCTCCGACGGGCTGATCGAACGCCTGCACCAGGCGCGAAGTGGAGCCGCGCACTTGGAGGGCCAGCCAGATGATGAGCGTCGCGCTTGCTGCGGCGATAGCGCTTCCGACAAGGATGGCGCTTCGGCGCGGTATGTTTGCCGGCGGCGCCCCCACTCGCGAGGCGGCGGCGCGTACGCACGCCGCACACCAAGCCCGTGAACGGATGCGCACGCTTGGCTCGTCGGCCCGCAGGGCTCGTCCACATTGTGAGCAGTTGGTCTTCACGCACACTCCACCGTCCGCGGGACAGCGGGGCCACTCGCTTCCTCCCTGACCCGACGGCCGACGCACGAGACGCGGCGGCTCTACTCCTCCCTGGCGCGCGTCCTTCCTTACTAAACGAAGGGCGTCAGGGCCGCCTTGTGAACCGTGGATGAAAAGACCCACGGGAAGAGAGGAGGGCGACGCCGGTAGAGGGGAGCGTGCAGACTGTTTCGACGGCCGAAGTGTGAACTTGGAGAGTTTCGCCGGAGAAGGTCCTGGAATAAGGCCTTGCGCGTGTGAGATTCCCTCTTGACAGGCGCGGGGCGTTGCGCATACTGAAAACGCTTACGGATCCGGAAACGATCTCGGAGACATGGGAGTGTCAGGCCGGGGTCGGAGCGTCTCTCATCGGGTCTGTGGGTTTATGGGAGGTTTGCACATGCGATCGATCGTTATCTCATTGGCGGTGGCCGCGACGGCTGCCACGGCCTCGGCGCAGCTCGCCGGTGTCAACGGGCTGAACGTCGTGTACGGCAACGGCTTCCACGGGTTCCCGTCGGCGAACCGCGTGCTAACCAACAACGGGCTGGCCGGCGTGCGGCTGCAGGAGACGATCGCGTCGACGGCGCCGGGCGGCGGCGACTTCGCCAACCGTCACTTTGCGTTCCTTTCCTCCGACGGCGGCGCATCGCCGTACGTATACGACGGCACGTCGTCGTTCAGCATCACCTACCGGCACCGCATGGCGAACAGCACCAACCCGGTGCTTCCGGCGGGGACGAACACGACGGAGGGCGGGTTGTGGTTCCTGCAGGGCGGCGCCGCGAACCCGTTCGCGGACGGCGGCGTGTTCACGGTGAGCAACCGCACGATGTTCGTTGCCGGCATGGGCGCGGGTTTCAGCATCCTGGCAGAAGGGAACGGGTCGAACCCCAACTTCCCGCCGCTGACGGCCGGCGGCTGGTACACCGTGCGGTTTGACTACTGGGCACCCGGGGCCCTGGGTGCCGGCTCGATCGCCAGCTACCAAGCTTCGGTGCTCGATGAGGCGAGCGGCAACTTCCGCATCTCGCAGCTCACCGGCTGGGACCAGGGTTCATCGTGGCCCACGGGGTTGCAGGCGGGGACGGCGATCGGCTTCCGGTTCCAGAACGTGCCGGTCCTGGGCGTCGAGAACAACTTTGACGGCGAGTATGCCGACATCGTGATCGGCGCGGTGATCCCCGCTCCGGCATCGGCGGGGCTGCTGGCGGTGGGCGGCCTTGTGGCCTTGCGTCGGCGGCGTTGAATCGCTCAAGGGCGGCGGCGGTAGCCGCTGCCTGTGTGAAGTAACATCCTTCGCAGGCGGCCCGGGCGTTGAACCCGGGCCGCTTGCTTGCTGGCCGTGCGCAACTCGCAGCCGGTGGATAATCGGTGGACACGCTGTCGGTAACTGGCTTTCTGCTCGCTGGACGGAATGCCACGGACAGGGGTTGACATAGGCCGTGGTTTCACGGATAATGGAAACGCTTACATCGGGATTTCGATGGGGCTGCGGGCCGCTGCGGGTGAATGAGGAGGAGCGCGTGTGTGAGGTGCCGCTTCTCCAGGC